>CAZBTB010000411.1:0-1510 GCA_964494605.1 uncultured Lachnospiraceae bacterium | reverse complement strand
GGTAAGATATATTGGCTCGACGAGCTTATTTGTCCGATAGACCGAATAAAGATGCAGGGCATACATAACGTCGCAAACGCCTTGAGCGCAATAGCTGCGGCTAAGCTCAGCGGCGTGGAGACCAACGATATAGTAAAGGTTTTGGGGCAGTTCGATACGGACGCTCATCGTATGAAATATGTCGCGAGCGTTAAAGGCGTGGCTTTTTACAACGATTCAAAGGGAACTAACATCGATGCGGCGAATAAGGCTATGCAATCGATGCCGTCGTCGTTTTGCCTGATTGCTGGCGGAAGCGATAAGGGTTACGAGTTTGACGGACTGTTCGAAGAAAAAAACAATAATCTTTTCAAAGTGTGCGCGATAGGGGAAACGGCGAAAAAAATTGCCGACGCTGCCCGCCGTTCGGGATTTAATAACGTAGAAATCTGTCCGTCTTTTAAGGCTGCCGTGATTTCGGCGTACCGTTCGGGCGCGGAAAACGTTTTGCTGTCGCCGGGGACTGCAAGCTTCGATATGTTTGCAAATTACGCCGCGCGAGGAGAGGAGTTCGAGAGGATAGTACATGACATCAAAGACAGTGAAATCGGACGCTACTAAAGATAAAAATATTTACGGACGGTTTGACCCGATACTGCTTGTCGCCGTTATCGGGCTTATAGCGTTCGGCGTGCTTATGGTTTATTCGGCAAGCTCGTATAACGCCGAAGTCAATTATCACAACGAATATTATTATATGTTCAAGCAGTTGATCGGTGCGGTACTCGGACTTATCGCTATGTTTGCGTGTGCGTTTATGGATTACCATAAGCTGATTAAAATCCGCTACGTAATTTTAGGCGTGTCGTACTTACTGCTTGTGCTTGTTTTTATTCCGGGCGTGGGTGTCGAAAACTACGGTGCAAAGCGTTGGATAAACCTGCCGTTCTTTACGATTCAGGCGAGCGAGATAGCTAAGTTCGGGTTTATAGTGTTCACTGCGGCGTACATGGCAAAAAACTATAAAAAAATGAGTACGTTCCGCGGACTGTTGCCCGTTTTGCTTGTGGGCGCGTCCATGTGCGTACTCATTATTTTAGAACCCAATATGTCCATTACTATGTGCGTAATGCTTCTGATGTTCGCCATGCTGTTTGTGGGCGGAGCAAGTTTAAAGCATTTCGCGCTGCTGCTTATTCCCGTCGTTGCGCTCGTGCCTGTGCTGATTATCCTCGAGCCCTACCGCCTTAACCGCCTGATGGCTTTCCTCAATCCTTGGGAATCGCCGTTAGAGGAGGGTTATCAGCTCATTCAGTCGTTTTACGCGCTCGGAAGCGGCGGACTGTTCGGACTCGGACTTTTCAATTCGCGTCAAAAATATCTGTTTCTGCCTTTTTCGGAGAGCGATTTCATCTTCAGCGTAATAGGCGAGGAGCTCGGATTTGTCGGCTGTATTCTCGTGATTGCGGTGTATGCGGTAATAATCTACCGCGCCGTCCGTATAGCCAAAAACGCAAACGACCGTTTCGGT
>CAZBTB010000410.1:0-1521 GCA_964494605.1 uncultured Lachnospiraceae bacterium | reverse complement strand
AGCCTGCAACAAGCGGCACTATTACGCCGCCCAGAGCAATGAGCGTAGACACAAGCCCCGAACGCTTAAGCTCTTTTATATCGGTCTCGAGTCCCGCCGAAAACAGAATCATTACAACGCCTATTTCCGCAAGTCCTTTCAAAAAATAAAACTCATAGCTGCCGGGCTCGACTTGAATGGGCGACCACCAACCGAATTGACCCCAAATCGCAGGTCCTATCAGCAGCCCCGCGATAACCATGCCGACAACCTGCGGCAAGCCGATTTTACGCATCAGCATGCCCATTGCCTTGGTCGCGAACAGTATTATAGCTAAATCGAGAAGAATTTCCGTAACATCCATTTCCTGTAATTTATCCTCTGTTTTGCCGAACAAAAACCATGCCGACAAAAATCGTTTTCGGCTTGTTATTGTAAACCTATTTTTCTCGTTTGTCAACGGATTTGGTTGTCAGAAAGGACAAAAATATTGTTTATTTTGTTTTTCTTACTTTTATCTTAAACACTACCGCTCTTTTCACGGGCACGGCGGTCAATTTCTCGCCCGTAACCAAATCAACAACGGGTCGATCCAAGCTTACTTCTTTATCGCCCGAGTTTGCAATAACTTTCAAAGTGCCGCCGCGCACGAACGAAAAAACTCCGTTATCTGCCGTCACGTCCCCGATACTGCCGTCCTTTAATGCGGTCAAGCGGCGGAGCTTACCCAATGCGCGGTAAAACCCGATAAGTTCGCCGTCCTCCTCGCCCCACGGATAACCGCGGCGGTTGAACGGGTCCTCGTAGCCTTCCATACCCGCCTCGTCTCCGTAATAAACGCAAGGGACTCCGGGCAGCGTATACTGTAAAACCGCGGCGATTTTAAGACGCTGTTTCGCCGTACTGCGGTCGGACATTCTGTACTCGGCGCGCTCGTCCTTGAGTTTGGGCAAGGTGTCGAAGCTTAACTCGGTAAGTATCCGCGCCGTGTCGTGAGTACCGAGAAGATTCATCATCTTATCCAGTATATGCTTCGGGTAGTTGTTTACGATATTATTAAGTGTACGTTTTAATCCCAAAGCGTCGCCCGATTTTACGAAGTCGATAACCGCGTTTTTAACGGGATAATTCGTCGCGCTGTCAAGCTCCCTGCCGTTGAAATATTTGCGGCGCACGGAGTACGAAACCTTATTGCTTGCATCCTCCCAAACCTCGCCCAAAATCATGGCTTTCGGGTTGACTTTTTTCGCCGCACGGGTGAGCCGCGTCAAAAATGCGTCGGGCAGTTCGTCGGCTACGTCTAACCGCCAACCGACAATACCCTTGCGCATATACGAGCGAATTATACCCTCTTCGCCGTTTATAAACTCCTCGTAAACGGGATTATACTCGTTGACGCAGGGCAGAATTTTAACTCCCCACCAACAGGTGTAGTCATCGGGAAAGCTCTTAAAGTCGTACCAATCTCGGTAAGGGCTTTGCTCGGACTGATACGCGCCCACGCTGTCATACGTTCCGTATTTGTTGAAATAGCGGCTGTCA
>CAZBTB010000409.1:0-1548 GCA_964494605.1 uncultured Lachnospiraceae bacterium | reverse complement strand
GTACGAAACCGCCGAGCAGTACGAGAATTACTACAAGGGCATTGCCGAGGACGGAACGCGCAACTCCGTAAAGGTCATCAGCCAAAAGGGCAGGCTGGAGGCGTTAAAGGTTATGGAAGCGCTTCATAAGGATACCAACGGCTATTACGACCGCTCGAGCAAGAACTTCGAGTTTATCGCCGGTCAGACGAGAATGTATACGCGAGAAGGGCTTATCATGGCAAACGGCGATTGGTTTGCGTCCGAAATGCGTTTGCTTGCCGCCGACTACGCACAGCGCGGATTGGACGACACGGTAAGTCTCATGCGCTCGCCCATAGTCAGCTCGATCGTCGAAAAAACTCCCTCTCTTAAGAGTGTTGCCGCGGCTCAGAGCAAAACCCCCGACGAGATTTTGAGCGCGGTTATTTCCGAGGTGGACGCAGGCAAAGCTTCGAGCGAAATTTCGGGTGTTACTCAAGCCGATTTCGACTTGATCAAAAAGGCGCGCGGCGTTATTTATTCGATAGGTGCGAATACGCTTTCCGTCATTCCCACGGTGGCGACGGCTAAGGAAGTGGCAATCGATTTTCTGCGGTTTTTGAGCACGCCGTTGGCTAACGAAATCTACGCGCGCTACACGTTCGGCGCACAGCTTTCGTTCGATTACAAGCTTAGCGAAATCGCTCCCGAGCTTATCTCGGAATTAAAGCGCGATTACGGAACTACGTTTGCCATTCACGAAGAGCGTATGAAGATTATGGACGCGGACAATGCGTACGTCTTAAAGTTCTTTAATAATTTTCCGTTGGCGCGCTACGGCGGTTTGAGTCCGCTTTGCGAGGGAACGACCGGTCTCGAGACCATATTCTCCGACCCGTACAATCATGACGCCGAGTGGGCATATCAGCGCAATATCGACTGGTGGACGGCGGACAACAACAAGCGTTGGAAAAACGCTCTGTCCAATGCGGGGATGCAATAATAATCATGAAAAAGTATGACTCAAGGTCGGCTGTTGTTTATACGGCAAGTCCGTCCGTAAACTTCTTGAAAAACGCGCCCGTCGACCAATCGGATCCGTACCTGACGGACGGAGTGCGCATTACGGCGGTACGGGGCGGATACGCTTCGGCTCAGATAGTAATCAACGCAAAATCGGACTTGAAATACGAAGTTACCGCAGGCAAACTGACCGACGAGGCGGGCGAAAAACTCAACTGCACGGTTAAAGCGTATGCGGTCCGTTATATCACGGTAGACCGTAACTGGAACGGCAACGGTGCGAGCTTAGGCGAATATCCCGATTTGCTGTTGCCCATGGACGTAGCGGTAAAGCACGGCGAAAACGTCGTTAAAGCAGGCGAAAACGGCGCGATCTGGTTGGATTTTAAGATAAACGCGTCGGCTAAGGCGGGAATATACCGCGGCTTTATTACGGTGGACACCGGCAACAAAACCGATATAGACGTTTCGGTCGAGGTGCTTGGCGCTAAGCTGCCCGACGCCGTTACCATGAAAACCGTTTTTACGACCAACGTTTCGCACATGGCGCACAACGAGGGCGAG
>CAZBTB010000408.1:0-1548 GCA_964494605.1 uncultured Lachnospiraceae bacterium | reverse complement strand
TTCCTCAAGATCGGGTATCTCCTTCGGCGGACGGTCGGAAGCAAAGATTATCTGCTTGTTCATCTGGTAAAGGTCGTTAAACGTGTGGAACATCTCCACCTGCGTACTCTCTTTTTTGGAGATAAACTGAATATCGTCAATCATAAGTACGTCAACGTTGCGGTACTTTTCCCTGAAATCGAAAGTCCCGTTCCCCTTGCCGCGAATGGACGCGATAAGCTCGTTGACGAACGTTTCGCAAGAAACGTACAGCACCTTAAGATGCCGATTGTTTTTTCTGATAAAATTGCCGATTGCGTGCATGATGTGCGTTTTGCCCAATCCGGCGCCGCCGTAAATAAACAGCGGATTGTATTTTTCACCGGGATTTTCGGACACCGCTTTTGCCGCGGCAACCGCAAAACGGTTACACTCGCCCACAACGAAATTATCGAACGTGTAGCGCGCGTTTATAAGCATGGGATCTAAGCGCGGCCGAGTCTCTTCCGTCTTTTCGGAAACCTCTTCGACAGCCTCGACCAAAGAACCGCCCATACGTTCGACGTCGGACGGCAACAGTATGGTTATGTCCGTAAAAAGCGGATTGACAGAGCTCAGCACCTTGATTATAAGCGGACGAAAGCTGTTATTTATAGCGTCGCGCATACCCTCGGTGCGCGCTAGTAGCACAAGACGGTCGCCCTCGACGTCTACCGCCTCGAGCGGTTTTATCCAAACGTCAAAGCTGATTGCGTTTACTTCTGTTTCGATAATGGGCAGCATTTCCTGCCAAATGTCTTTTGCTAAATTCATATTCGTGCCTCTTAGGTCTTATTTGTTTTTTCGTACTGTCCGTAAACCTCGGACTTCGGGATTTTGCGGTCGGCGGCAACGCGCTTCATGGCGTCCATCTTACTCAGTCCCGCCGCGATATAACTTTCCACGTGCTCGGTTATGCTAAGTTCGTTAAGCTCGTTCTTCTTTTCACCCGCGCCTTCGACCACTATAACGAACTCGCCCTTGACCGTAAACTCGGGAAACTCGCCCAACTTACCTCTTATAACCTCTTCGTGCAGCTTGCTAATCTCCCTGACAGCCGCGGCGTTACGACTTCCTAAGGACTTAAACAAAAAGTCAAGATCGCTTAAGACGTTGTGCGGCGGCGAATAGAAAATAAGCGTCGCGCCCAAGTCCTTGAACTTATCTATAAACTTCGCTCGGTCAGACTTTTTCTCGGGCAGAAACCCGCACATGCAGAACGCCGACGTACTCAAGCCGCTCAAAACCACGGCGTTGACAAGCGCGCACGGTCCGCTGATTACAGTGTACTCAAGCCCGTTCTTTATAAGCTCGTCTACCAAAACCTTGCCGGGATCGGATACAAGCGGCATGCCTGCGTCGGACACAAGCGCAAGATTCTCGCCGTTTTTAAGCCGCTCGACAATGTAGCCCGACTTTTCCCGCTCATTGAACTTCTGATAGGAAACGAGCGGTTTTTCTATCCCGTAAGCTTTAAGGAGAACCGCCGTGCGCCTCGTGTCCTCGCACAAAACCGCGTCCGCGCTTTTA
>CAZBTB010000407.1:0-1552 GCA_964494605.1 uncultured Lachnospiraceae bacterium | reverse complement strand
CGCGGCGGTTTATGCAAACCGCCGCGCCCCTTAATAATTATACCGCTTTAATTCTTTCGATAATAAGCTCGCATATTCTGCTTATTTCCCTGCACAGCGCGTCCAAAGGCTCGCGCTCGTCGGAGTAAGACCATTTTAAATAGCAGTCGATAATCCCCGAAGCGAGAAAGGTTAAGTCGTAGCTTAAAAGTCCGTCGTTGCCCCGCCCGAAATTTTCCAGACAGATTTCAACCACCGTTTCTTTAAGGTTTGCGATAATCCTTTTCGAAGCGGGGGAGTACAGGAGGTATTTTTTAACGACCTCGGCTTCGTCGAGTGCGTCCGTAAGATTGGTAAACAGCGCATACGTGCTTTCGTAAACTCTGTTCGGGTCGAAAAGCTTAATTCTTGCCGTGACCTTTTCCGCAATCTCGTCCTCGATATTTTTCTTCACGGCTTCCGTGTCTGAGTAGTGCAAATAAAAGGTCGAGCGGTTAATCTGCGCCGTCGCGGCAATATCCGAAACGGTGATATCGTTCGCGTCCTTGCTCTGCATAAGCTGCATAAACGCCGTCTTTATCGCGTGTTTTGTTTTTATAATTCTCTTGTCCATATTTCACCGATTAAAACTTTCGTACGGTATCATTATAATTAAAAAAGATTTTTAAAGCAAATTAAACGTTGACACCTCGGCGAAAAAGTAGTAAAATAATTTTATGGAACCTATCTATATCGTTATGATAAGCGCCGGCGGTTTGTTTGCCGCTTTGCTTTTCGCTTACTTTATCTATTATTGCAGTAAGAGGAAGGCGCGCAGGCGTAAAGAATACGAGCTCAGCGTCGCTTATTCGGACGAAAATTTAACCAAAATGGAATACGACCTCGCGTTTTACGACGAGGAAACCCATAAACTTCTCCGTCAGGCTGAGCCTGCAAGTCAGGTCACGATTGACGAGCTTATCGGTCAGGCAGCCGCGCCCGCGGAAGAACCCGCGCGCAAAAAAGCGGACGACGCGATTTTTACGAAGATAGGCAACAACGAAGGAGTAGAGGAGATAACGGGCAACTTCAAACGCAATTAAAATATAAGCGGGCGGCGCAGAAATCTGCGCCGCCCGCGTTTATTGTTTTTAAGTTAAGGCGAAACCCTGTTAATGTCCCTCGGGAACATAGCCGCGTTTCTCACGTTCTTGAACCCGAGCAGATGCATCGTCAGCCTTTCGAGTCCCAGCCCCAGTCCGCCGTGAGGGGGAGCGCCGTACTTGTGCAGCATAAGGTAGGTTTCGAACTCCTCGGGATTCATTCCGAGCTTTTTCATTTTCTCAACCTGCATATCGTAATCGTGCACGCGCTGCCCGCCGCTCGTAATCTCTATGCCTCTGAATAGAAGGTCGAACGAGAGCGTAACCTCGGGGTCTTCGGGGTCGTCCATAGTGTAGAAGGGGCGCTTTTTGGAAAGGTAGTGCGTTACAAAAAGGAAATCTGAGTTAAACTGCTGTTTAGCCCACTTGCCGAGGAACGCTTCTTCCTCCGGCTCGAAGTCCTTCATATCGGTAATGTTTTTAAGTTTTTT
>CAZBTB010000406.1:0-1553 GCA_964494605.1 uncultured Lachnospiraceae bacterium | reverse complement strand
ACAATGTCGTAAACTATCTTGTTTTCGACCCCGGTCAACACATCCAGATTGTTAAGTCCGAAATCGGTATCAACTAGCGCAACCTTAAGCGAAAACGACGCCAGAATTCTGCCTATATTGGCTGTCAGCGTTGTCTTACCTACACCGCCTTTACCCGAAGTAATAACTATCGCGCGCGACATAACGATACACTCCTAAAAACCAAGTGCATCTATTGTAACACTGTATTTACCCTGTTTTTTGCCGGATTTCGTCCCTTTTTGACTTTTTATGAATGATTTTTCTTAACAAAAAACTCCCTTAACAAAGGGAGTTTCCAAGGATAACTTTATTTAGCTTTGAATATTTATTTGTTGCAACAGCTCTTTGTTGTCCAACAGCTTGCCTGCACCCGATATTGCGGTGTATTCGGGGTCTTCGGCAATCGTGACGGGAATGTTAAGCGTCTCGAGGAGCACTTTGTCAAGTCCCGGCATTTTAGCTGCGCCGCCCGTAATATGCAAGCCCATGCCGTGGATACCGGCGGCAAGCTCGGGGGGACAGAGGTTCATTATATTGAGTATTGCGTCGGCAATGCGCGAATAGTACGGAAGCAGCGCTTCATAAACGTCCGTGGCATACACGCATGCGGACGTGGGGTTCATGGTTGCGGTATTGATACCCTTGACCTCGATTGAGGAAATATCGTTAGCATACAGACTGCCCACCTCTTCCTTGATCCTGCGAGCGGTAGCCGCGCCCACTTTAAGACCGTACTTGCCGACGAGGTAGTCGATAAGCGCGCGGTCCATCATGTTGCCGCCTACGTTGACAGAACAACCGGAAATAGTGCCGCAAAGGCTGATAAGCGCGATTTCGGTCACCCCGCCGCCGATATTGGCTACAAAGCCGCCTGCGGGCGAAGATATGGGCAAATCGAAGCCGAGCGCAGTTACGAGCATATTTTCCACCATGGAAATTTCGGCAACGCCTGCCGTTCTCAAAACGTCCTCGTAAACCTTACGCTCGCCCACCGTAAGTCCCGTCGGAACAGCGAGGATTGCGCGGATTTTCGGAAAGAACACATACGAGGGCAAAATTCTCTTGATAAACTCGGTCATAAGGCTTGTACAAGCTTCGGCGTCGACGATATAGCCGTCGGCAACCGGACAGACGACGCTCGTTTTTTCGGGTGCGCGCCCCTGCATCTGCACTGCTTTCGTTCCTACCGCAAGCACCTTTTTCTTGCCGCGCTCGCCTACAAACGCAACTACGGTGGGTTCTCTTAATACGATCCCCGCGCCCGAAAGATAGATCGAAGTAAACGAAGTGCCTATTTCTATTGCCAAATTCATGGAAGCCATCTTAAAAAAATTCCTCCAGAGTTTTCCTCAGTAGTTCTACGGGAAGCCCGATAACGTTATCGAGGTCTCCCTCAACGGCTTTAACGAGCGGTTTTAACGGTTCGTCCTGTATTCCGTAGCCGCCTGCTTTATCGAACGGACTGCCGCTTGAAATATATTTTTTTACCGTTTCGCCGTCGAAAGCGTTAAACGTAACCGTCGTGGTTTCGC
>CAZBTB010000405.1:0-1573 GCA_964494605.1 uncultured Lachnospiraceae bacterium | reverse complement strand
GAGTGTTGCCGCACAGCTATGGATTTACGCGAAAAACTGCTGCCGTACATTGTCGAGGTTATCGAAAACGCATCAAAAACAAACGTTCCGCCCGTAAGATATCTCGACTACGAGTTCCCGAACGAAGGCTTTGACGATACGGTCGATATGTTCATGCTGGGCGATAAATATTTAGTAGCGCCCGTGCTTAAAAAGGGCGCGGTAAAGCGCACCGTAAAGTTCCCGACGGGACGGTGGAAGGATATCGGAAACGGCGAAATTTACGGGCAGGGCGAAGCCGAAGTCGACGCTCCGCTTGACAAACTGCCTGTTTTCGAGAGGATCGGATAATAGTCCTTTTGTGCAACAAATCCGATAAAAAAGTGCAAATATATGCTTGCCTTAATTTTGCTAAAAATGCTATAATATTTATAACATTTTTATACGGAGCTTTAAAGGAAAATGAATAAGATCAAAGACAGAAAAATCACCGTCGGCGTCATCGGACTTGACCGCGGTTGGGGATTGTGCCGTTCGATTTGCGCATGTCAAGAGGCGCAGATTGTTGCGGTTTGCGACCTTTACGAGGACAGAATCGAACAGGCCGTCAAGACAGTTAAAGAGATGACGGGGTTCGACGCCAAAGGCACGACGAATTACCGCGAATTGCTCGACGACAAGAATATCGACGCAATTGTGGTTGCAACATCGTGGCATACCCACACCGAAATAACGGTCGAGAGCATGAAAGCGGGCAAGTATACCGCTTGCGAGGTGTACGGCGCGTACGACCTCGAGGACTGCTGGCAGCTCGTTCATGCCTACGAGGAGACGAAAACGCCCATTATGTTTCTTGAGAACTGCTGCTTCGACAGATTCGAGCTGTTGTCTACGTCGCTTGTCCGCGCAGGCAAGCTGGGCAGAATAGTGTACTGCCACGGCGCTTACGGTCACGAGCTCAGAGAAGAGGTGCTCGGCGGCGAAGTGAACCGTCATTACCGCTTGGAGGAGTACCGTCACCGCAACTGCGAAAACTATCCGACGCACGAGCTCGGTCCTATCGCAAAGATACTTAACATCAACCGCGGAAACAAATTCCTCACGCTGTCTGCGGCGGCTACGAAACCGGGCGTAAGCTTGCAGGAGTTTGTCCGCGAAGGCAAGAGTCAATTCCCGCACGAGGTTACCGAAGAGTTTAATCGAAGCGACATCGTTCTGACCACGATTAAGTGCGCAAACGGCGAGGTTATCACGTTGCGTCTCGATACGACGTTGCCGCGCTTTTACGACCGTGAGTTTACCGTTCGCGGGACTAAGGGTTTGACGATGGGCACGCTCAATTCCGTCGCTTTCGACGGTAACGAGAATTTCCACTTGTGGGAGCCGGGCGAATTTGCCGGAAAAGCAATCAACAATGCGAAAGAGTATAAGGAGTGGTTGCCCGAAATGTGGCAGACCATTACCGAAGAGGAGATGAAGCTCGGTCACGGCGGCATGGATTACTTCGAGTTTAAGGCTTTCTTTAAGGCAATCTTAAACAACGAAGAAATGCCCATCGACGTGTACGACATGGCGTCGTGGATGAGCGTAACCG
>CAZBTB010000404.1:0-1573 GCA_964494605.1 uncultured Lachnospiraceae bacterium | reverse complement strand
AAAGTCCAGCGAAATTTCGCCTTCGGGCGACTTTACGATACGAATCAGCTCACGCTTATCGTGCATTTGCCTACAAGCTATACACATTCTTTCGGGCGTCTTTTTTTCCTTCATAAAACTTTAATTAACCCGTTTTACTCCAACTCGCCGAGATCCTCGTCGAAAATCTCTTCCGCGAAGGTTTCACCGCTCTCGGGTGTTGCGGTTTCGACAACCTCTTCTTCCTCTTCGGTCTGCTCGCTTTCTGCTTGCATCAGCGAAGAATAGGGTTTAACGTCAATCTTCCAGCCTGTCAGCTTAGCGGCAAGGCGCGCGTTTTGTCCGTCCTTACCGATGGCAAGCGACAGCATATCGTCCATGACAACGACCTTAGCCGAACGTTCGTCATCGTTGACTTGAACCATAACGACTTTGGCAGGGCTCAGCGAACGGGCAATGAACTCAAGCGTATCGGGGCACCACGGAATGATGTCGATCTTTTCGCCGCCGAGCTCGGACACGATTGCGCTGACGCGCATGCCGCGGTTACCTACGCAAGCGCCGACGGCATCGATACTGCTGTCTTCGCTGTAAACCGCCATTTTCGTACGGTAGCCTGCTTCTCTTACTATAGATTTAATAGTAACAAGTCCGTTTGCGATTTCGGGCACCTCGATTTCGAACAAACGTTTTACGAAACCGGGTACGGTACGGGAAACAAGTACCTGAGGTCCGCGCGGACCGACTTTGATTTTTTTAACGTAAACCTTTACGGTCTTGCCCACGACGTACTTATCGTTGGGAGCCTGATCCTGCGGCATTAAAACCGCTTCGATCTGCTTGTTAATCTCTACGTGGACGTTGTTGCCCTCGATACGGCGAACGACGCAAGTAATAAGTTCGTCTTCTTTTTCCGACAACTCGTTAAACGCGTTCTCGCTCTCGATTTCACGTAACTTCTGAAGAATAACCTGCTTAGCGGTCTGAGCGGGTATGCGGTCGATATCCTCTTTTGAATTTATTTCTTCGGCTACTATGTCGCCTACTTTATATTTCTTGTCGATCAGACGAGCGTCTTCCAACGAAATCTGAGTGTCACGGTCCTCGACCTCTTCGACAACGGTCTGATATGCCAAAATTTTAATGGTATTGCGTTCGGGAACGAGCTTGACCTCAATCGCTTTGCTTGTACCCGACTGTTTTTTATATGCAATAGCAAGTGCGGTCTCGAGCGCCTCGATAAACACCGACTTCTTTATTCCTTTTGTTCTTTCCAATTCCTCGAGTGCGAGGAAGAAATCCTTACTAGTCATTTTTGCCCTGTCCTCCTAATTATTTATTCGAATTTAACCAGCGGTCTTACGAGCGCAATTTTATTATTTTCGATTTTGGTTTCTTTTCCGTCGACGCCGAGCGTAAGCGAGTTTTCGTCGCGAACGACAAGCACCCCTTCGTACAGCTTTTTGCCCATCAGCGGCGCGTACAGCTTGACTTCCACTTCTTTTCCGTAGTTACGTTCATAGTCGCGCTGTTTTTTGAACGGTCGGTCGAGCCCGGGCGACGAAACGTTGAGTATATATGGCTTTCCGTTGGT
>CAZBTB010000403.1:0-1573 GCA_964494605.1 uncultured Lachnospiraceae bacterium | reverse complement strand
GCGGACTTTTACGCAAAGCCTTCGCAAACTTAAAACAGGGTAAGCATATATCGCCGCGACTGATATCGGGCGTAGGCGCAAGAGAATTGTATATCTCATCTTTCGAAACGTTTTCGACAGTCAAGTATTCCGATACTAACTCTTTTATATCCATAAATTCCTCTTAAACGTTAAATCTGAAAAGCGCTACGTCGCCGTCACGGAAAACGTACTCCTTTCCCTCGCTCCTGACCTTGCCCTTTTCCTTTGCCTGGTTAAATCCGCCGCATTCGACAAGATCGTCGTACGCAACTATTTCCGCGCGTATAAAGCCTTTTTCGAAATCGCTGTGAATCTTACCCGCAGCCTTGGGCGCCTTCGTTCCCCTTTCTATCGTCCAAGCCCGAACCTCTTTTTCTCCGGCTGTAAGATAACTGATAAGTCCGAGTAACTCATAACCCTTCTTTATAATTCGGCTGAGTCCGCTCTCGCTGAGTCCCAGCTCTTCGATAAACATCTGACGCTCCGATTTATCGAGCTGAGCAATCTCCTCTTCGACTTTTGCGCAGATCTCCATAAATTCGGATTTCTCGGATTTTGCAAACTCACGCACTTTATCTACGAACTCATTGGGTTTGCCGATATCGTTTTCGCCGATATTTGCGCAGTAAATCACCGGCTTGGAGGTTATAAGGAAAAACGACTCAACCAGCGCGCGTTCGTCCTCATTTAAATCGAGCGAACGGATCGACTTGCCGTTTTCAAGCGTTTCGGAAAGCTTTCTTAACAGCGCCGCCTCTTCGGCATAGCTCTTTTCGCCCGTTTTGACGTACTTTTCCGCCTTATCGAGACGCTTTTTTACGCTCTCGAGATCGGACAGCGCCAGCTCGAGATTTATAGTTTCGATATCACGGATAGGGTCTATGCTTCCGTCGACGTGAATAATGTTTGGGTCGTTAAAGCACCTTACCACATGCACAATCGCATCTACCTCGCGGATATGCGAAAGAAACTTATTTCCCAACCCTTCACCGGCAGACGCACCCTTGACAAGCCCGGCTATGTCTACAAATTCCAAAACCGCAGGCGTTACTTTTTTCGTGTTGTACATCTTGGCAAGTACGTCCAACCGCTCGTCGGGAACGGCTACCACGCCTACATTGGGCTCGATCGTACAAAACGGATAATTGGCACACTCCGCTCCCGCTTCGGTGATTGCGTTAAACAGCGTGCTCTTGCCGACATTGGGCAATCCTACTACTCCTAATTTCATTGCTACCTCTGAATGTTGAAATTCATTCTACAGTATACACCTTTTGTCAAAATTTTGCAACGCTTTTGCCACTGCTTGTATCAAATATGTAAAAACCGAGGCTACCACGCCTCGGTTCAATACTGTTTATTTGTTCGCGTCCCTGTTCTCCCGAGCCCAAAGCCTCACGATTCTCTTGTAAGCCCTGTCATAACTCTCGCGCATTGCATAATACTCGCGCCAAAGCTCCTCACTCTCTTTGCTTATTTCGTCCAATCTGTCCTTTAACTCGAACATCTTTGCATAACGCTTGTCAAGCTCTTCCTTGCGGTACTCGAACAT
>CAZBTB010000402.1:0-1579 GCA_964494605.1 uncultured Lachnospiraceae bacterium | reverse complement strand
GAAAACGAGATAAGAGTAGCGCTTAAAGAGGTTATGAACGAGGCGTTTGCGCATCTTTACGGCGTTGTGGAAATTTCGGACAAGCAGATCGCAAGAGAAGCGAACATGCTCAAACAGGTTTGGGTGGACGATTTCGTCAGTGCGGTCAAGAACAAGGACGGCGAGGTTATCGGCTACGGATTTATGGCTCCGTCGGTAAACGGCGCAATGCGTGCGTTTAACGGAAAAATGAACCTGTCGGGTATATTACATTTGATTCACGACCTCAGCCACCCCAAGACCGTGGACCTTTACAGTATCGGAGTCAGGAAACAGTACCAAAACACGGGCGTCAACGTTATGATTATGGCGAGAAGTCTCGAGGGGCTTATCAAGCATAAGGTCAAGTTTATCGAAACGGGACCCGAGCTTGAAACCAACGAGGCTGTTCAGGCGCAGTGGAAGAGCTTCGATAAAATCAGGCATAAACGCCGCCGTTGCTGGAGCTTAAAGTTGGACTGATTTGTTCTAACCGACGCGCGAATTTAATAGAATAATGACGGAGAGTAATTATGAAAAAATTTGTTTCCGTCATTTTTTGTTTATTGTGTTTTATGCTTACCGCCTGCGTTACACCGCTTGAAAAACGCGAGCCGAATTTGTCCGAACTTCGCGACGAGGTCCTTACTGCCGCGAGTGACAGTATGAGTGTTTCTTTGGTCAGCGGCGTGCGGGAAGAACCGTTTGTAATAGACGGGTCGGCAGGGGAGAAACAGCCTTTTACGGTCGTTACGATTTCACCTAAAGGGTTTCGAGACAGCGCTACTTTTGCCTATGAGCTGCACTTAGGCGACAGTAAGCTAAGCGGCAATTTTTCCAAACACCCGTTCAAAAACACTTGGTCGTTCGAAGTGGGCGAGCGGGTTACAGGTTCGGTCGCGCTTACCGTGACAAGCGACGGATATGCGGAAAATTTCGAGCTTAAAAGCGTTAAAACCGATACTGCAATTTCTGCCGACGAAGCGCTCGAAATTGCCGAAATCCGTCTGAAAAGCAGAATTAAGGAAATGACCGAGGGTGGTCTCTTACGAGCCGAAGTTTACGTTAGGTATCTCGAGAACCCCATAAGCTCGGACGGCGGATATTATTGGTACGTCGCATTTGTCCCCGATAAGTACACCGTTTACGCCGTGCTCATTCACCCCGAAACCAAGGAAATAGTAGCGGTAAGAGAGTAAGGTAACGGTAGTCGGACGCCATAAGCCGTAGTCGATGGCTTTTGCGTCGAATCGCGTCCTTGCGCAGCTTGCAGTACTCCTGTACAGCTTCGACGTCGTAAGAACGCGCTAGGCGCAAAATACATTCGGCTACGGTGCTTCGCAGTTTTCGTAGCCAAAACCTTGTGGAATCCGACTATCGTTACCTTAAAAAAGTCGGATAGTTGTTTATCCGACTTTTTAGATTATTTCTCGAAAGGACGGAATTTGTCGTCCTCGGTCAGTTCAAGTAAATCGACTGCCTGCTTGAATATTTCGGGAGCTTTAGCAAGCTTGTCGGGGTGGTGCGCGTCGCTGCCCAAGTAGAACTTGCAGCCTTGTTC
>CAZBTB010000401.1:0-1585 GCA_964494605.1 uncultured Lachnospiraceae bacterium | reverse complement strand
GATGCTGACCGAAACGGGCAAAGCGGCGATTATCCATCCTACGGGAACGGGTAAATCTTTTGTTGCATTCAAATTGTGCGAGGATAATCCTGAAAGCCGTGTGTTGTGGCTAAGCCCGAGCGAATATATTTTCAAGACACAAACGGAGAATTTAAAATCGACGGGTGCGGATGAGCCGAAAAATATTATCTTTTATACCTATGCTAAGCTCATGTATATGGGCGAGAACGAAATAGCGCAACTAAAACCCGATTATATCGTTCTTGACGAATTCCACCGTTGCGGCGCGGAAATTTGGGGGAAAGGTGTGCTGGCTGTTCTCGATGCCTATAAGGCTGTTCCCGTACTCGGACTGTCGGCAACGAATATCCGCTATCTCGACAATCAGCGCGATATGGCGGACGAGCTGTTCGACGGCAACGTGGCGAGTGAAATGACGCTTGGCGAGGCAATCGTTCGCGGTATACTCAATCCGCCGAAATATGTTCTATCGGTATTCCAATATCAAAAGGATTTAGATAAATACGCATATAGAATCAAGCACGCTAAAAGCAGGGCGGTGCGAGACGAGGGCGAAAGGTATCTCGAAGCATTGCGTCGTGCGCTCGAAAAAGCAGACGGACTTGCCGACATTTTTAATAAACATATTCCCGATAGAAACGGCAAATTTATCGTGTTTTGCGCGAATATCGAACACCTAAATGAAATGGCAAGTCATGTTGGCGAGTGGTTTGGCGGTATAGATACTGCACCGCACATTTACCGGGCATATTCCGACGATCCGGAAACAAACAAAGCTTTTGCCGCGTTCAAAAAAGACGACAGTGAGCATTTGAAACTTCTATTCTGTATAGATATGCTCAACGAGGGCGTTCATGTCGAGGACATAAGCGGCGTCATTTTATTGCGTCCGACAGTATCGCCGATTATCTATAAACAGCAAATCGGCAGGGCACTTTCTGTAAGCAAAAAGACAAACGCCGTTATATTCGATATTGTAATGAACGTAGACAACTTGTATTCTATCGGCACGATTCGGGATGAAATGCAGGTTGTTATGACGTACTACCGTGAGCGTGGGCTTGAAAGTGAAATCGTCAACGAGCATTTTAAGATCGTGGACGAGGTGCGCGATTGTATCGAGCTTTTTGAAAAACTTAACGACACACTTGTCGCGTCGTGGGACTATATGTTTGAGGAAGCCAAAAAATATTACGAAAAGCATGGCAATCTTGAAGTGCAACGTAATTATAAGACGGAAAAGGGTTATTCGCTTGGGCATTGGATATTCACGCAGCGCGGGGTGAGACGAGGTGAGCACTCAGGCATACTTGGTGAAGATAGAATAAAGAAGCTTGACAGTATCGGTATGATATGGGAGAGCAGTAAAGACTTGTCGTGGAATAAACATTACCAAGCGGCACAAGAATACTATGCTGAGTACGGCGACCTGAAAGTTCCTGCATTGTATAGCAAAAACGGAATTCGGCTCGGTGGTTGGATTGCCAATCTGCGTGCCTACCGTAAAAGCGGCGCGCAAAGTAATTATCTTACGGAAGAACGCATTGCCTTACTTGAAAAAATC
>CAZBTB010000400.1:0-1603 GCA_964494605.1 uncultured Lachnospiraceae bacterium | reverse complement strand
TCAGCGAAACGATTAAAGCCGAGTGAAAATAGGAATACTGAAGTAGGAGGATTTTAATGAACAGAGTAATAACTTACGAAAACGGTCTTAGAGCGGTAATTTACAATGTCGCGGGCGTGCGTTCGGTTTCTTCCGGGTTCTGGGTGGGAGTCGGAAGCGGACTGGAATCCGACTCCGATAACGGAATATCTCATTTTACCGAACATATGATGTTTAAGGGGACGGACAAGCTTTCGCCCTTTGATATTGCCAATAAGTTCGAGTCGTTCGGTGCAAACGTTAACGCTTTTACAAGTAAGGAGGCGACTTGTTATTACGTTAAATCCATTGACGAATACTCGGAAGACTGTTTTGCGCTATTGAGCGAAATAGTATACGAATCGACTTTTCCGCCTGTCGAGCTCGATAAAGAACGCAAGGTAATAGTTGAGGAAATCAATATGGTGGAAGATTCGCCCGAGGACATATGCTATGACGAGATTGCCGCGGCAGTTTACGGGAACAGAGGTTTAGGACGTACTATTTTGGGTCCCACGGACAATGTGTTAAAGTTTCAAAAGCAGAATGTCGACAAGTTTATATCGGAGTATTATACGCCTGAAAATACGGTCATTGCGTTTGCGGGCAATATTACCGACGTTGAAGCCGATAAGCTTGTCAAAAAGTACGTTTTGCCTAGGTTAAAGGTTAAATATCCGAAAATTTCACAAGCTGAAAACTCTTTTCAAACACGTCAATACCGCGAACGGATCAAATCTTTTGAGCAATCGAATATTGCTTTGGCGTTTCCGTCGTTGCCTTTCGGTGATAAGGATTTTACGATACAGGCAGTTCTTAACGTCGTTCTCGGCGGCGGTATGAGCTCCAGACTTTTTCAATCGGTCAGAGAGCAGCAGGGCTTGGCGTACAGCGTGTACTCCGCGCCGTCGGGGTACAAGGATATTGGCACGCTTAATGTTTACCTTAATATCAGCGAAAAAAATACGCGCAAGTCGCTTAATGCCGTAAAGAAAGAGCTTGACGCCGTGAAGACGGCGGGAATAACCGACGAAGAATTGAATAGAACCAAGGTTCAGCTTAAGTCGGCGCTTATTTTCTCCGGTGAGGCGGTGCAATCGGTTATGTCATCATGCGGAAAACTGATGCTGTTGAAGGGCGAGCTGTACGACGTCGATAAAAAAATAGCCGAAATCGATGCGGTTACGAAAGAACAGGTAAATGCTTACGCGAAAAAAGTTCTTGATTATTCGTGCCTTAATGCGGCTTATGTCGGAAAGAAAACGGACGTTGATATTTTAGGAGTTTTTATCGATTAAATTAACCTTACAAAGGAGAAAATTATGGATAAGTTGGAAACGATTTTTGAAATGCAAGGAGCGTTGGACCGTTATATCGCAGAAAAACGCGAGCTTGATTTTCCTGCGGATGAATGGGTTCAGAAGAAATGTCTTGCCATGATAAGCGAAATAAGCGAGTTGCTTGCCGAAGTTAATTTCAAGTGGTGGAAGAATAAAAAAGAGCTGGATTATCCCGCGATAAAAGAAGAACTCGTCGATATTCTTCACTTTTTGGTGGGTGCTTGTATAAACGTGGGTATGACGGC
>CAZBTB010000399.1:0-1620 GCA_964494605.1 uncultured Lachnospiraceae bacterium | reverse complement strand
CAACCGATTGAACTACGGTGAATAATGTACGGACGTACTTTTTCACCTTTTTCGTCGATATAGCTCATATCGAAGCGCTCAGCCAAGAACATGTCGATTTGTATGGTAATAAGCGTATCCTCTTTGCCGTGTACGTTTTTAATTTGTATATCGAGCTTAGGTCCGTAGAAAGCAGCTTCCCCGATACCGACAGTATACTTCAAACCGATGTGGTCAAGAATTCTCTGCATTTCACCCTCGGCATACGCCCACTCTTCGGGAGCGTCAATATACTTTTCCTTGTTATTCGGATCCCATTTGGAAAAACGGTACGAAACTTCATCATCGAGTCCCAAAGACTTAAGCATGAACATAGCTAAATCCAAGCACCCTAAAAACTCTTTCTCTAATTGCGAAGGCATACAGATAATATGCCCCTCACTAAGCGTGAATTGTCTTACACGGATTAAACCGTGCATTTCTCCGCTTGCCTCATTACGGAACAATATAGACGTTTCACCGTATCTAATCGGCAAATCACGGTATGATTTAAGTCCGTTATTGTAGACAGTATATTGGAAAGGACACGTCATTGGTCTTAACGCGAAAACCTCTTCGTCACGCTCGGGGTCGCCCAAAATAAACATTCCGTCCTGATAATGATCCCAATGTCCGCTTATTTTGTACAAATCGCTTTTGGCCATGTACGGCGTTTTTGTAAGTACGTATCCGCGACGCTGTTCCTCATCTTCGACAAAACGGCTAAGGATCTGGAACAAACGCGCTCCCTTAGGCATCAAAAGCGGCAATCCTTGCCCGATAACGTCCGAAGTCATAAAATAGCCCAAATCACGTCCAATCTTATTATGGTCACGCAATTTAGCTTCTTCAAGCGCCTTTAAATGCTCCTCGAGCTCGGATTTTTTCTCAAACGCAATGCCGTAAATACGCGTGAGCATCTTATTCTTTTCATCGCCCTTAAAGTACGCTCCCGTTACCTGCGTCAACTTATAATTCTTGATTTTTCCCGTACTCGGAACGTGCGGTCCGCGGCACAAATCGGTAAACTCTCCCTGAGTATAAAAAGTAATCGTTGCATTCTCCGGCAGTTCTTCGATAAGCTGAACCTTATAGACTTCTCCGCGCTCTTTCATAAAGCCAAGCGCCTCACCGCGCTTAACTTCCTTTCTCTCAAAAGGTAAATCCGCTTTAACTATTGCATCCATTTCCTTTTCGATGGCCTCGAGATCGTCACGGCCTATAGGTTTATCGAAATCTATATCATAATAAAACCCGTTGGCAACAGCCGGTCCGATTGCAAACTTTGCGTTTTTATACAATCTCTTAACCGCCTGAGCCATAACGTGCGCCGCACTGTGACGGTATACCTCCAAACCTGCTTCGTCACGCGTCGTTAAAACAGAAAGCGAACAATCTTCTGTTAAAACGGTGCTCAAATCAACCGTCTTACCGTCTACAACTGCCGCAACTGCCGCACGAGCCAATCCCTCGCTGATGTTTTTTGCAACGTCCAGACAGCTTATTCCGCTTTTACACTCCAATACGCTACCGTCTTTTAACGTAACTTTCATATATTTTTACCTCCGTAAAAAAATTCGCGTACCCGTTTGAGCACGCGAA
>CAZBTB010000398.1:0-1623 GCA_964494605.1 uncultured Lachnospiraceae bacterium | reverse complement strand
CCGGGATAATTATCCTTTCCCATTATGTTTGGATTATCCGAAATAATACGGATATCCTGTGCATAAGACAAAACCTCTTGAAAAAAGTCCTCGACCTCCGCGGATTTTCGGCACACCATATAACCGCCGATGGACTGCGGCGTTTCGGCATATTTTTCCTCGAAACGCGTTTTGGCTTTGTTCAACCAAGCGCTTCCGAAACCCGCGCCGTAGTTACTGACGGTCAATACGGTTTTATCCCCGACGTCTACGGGATCGATCGAAGTGTCGCCGCGGCGGCAACCGACAGAGGAGAATACGACCGTAAGACACAACGCCGCGCCGAGTATCGAGGCTAATTTTTTCTTCATGATTTCCACTTCCTTTTCTGTTTTACTTTTTATTCAATATATAAGCCGCACTCGCTCTATCGCAATAGAGCTTCACGTTTTTATGTAAACGCATCATCGTTGCGGGGCAACGGTTGCCGATTTCTCCGCAGACCACCGATTCCACCGCCTCTGCTTTCAGCGCCGAGGGCACGGTACAAAAGAGATATTTCCCTCTCATAAGCGCGGGAACGGTCAATGTGATCGCCGTTTGAGGCACCTGTTCGATACGATCGAAACATTTGTCGTTGACCTGTTGGCGGCGGCATTTTTCGTCCAAAGAAACCGTTTTCACCAGCTTTTCGTCGAATACGTACGCCTCGTGCGGGTCGTTAAATGCTATATGTCCGTTTTCCCCGATTCCCAAACAGACGACGTCGATCGGATTTTTTAAAATAAGTTTTTCGTATCTTTGACATTCCGCTTCGGCGTCTGTCACGTTACCGCGGATCGGATTAAAGCTTCGAAGCGATACCTTTTCCGTTACGTGGCTTGTCAGATAATGCACGAAGCTCTGCTTGCAGTCGGCGGAAAGGCCGATGTACTCGTCCATATGAAAAGCGTTGATGCGGCCCCACTCGATTCCCGGCTCCGTGCATAAAAAATGCAAAAATTCGTTCTGCGAAGGCGCGGCGGCAAAGACGATATTCACTTCTTCTTTTTCCGCAAGCAATCTTTTCAGACACTCCGCGACGTCTTTGGCTACACGCTTGCCCATTTCTTCGCGCGTTTCGTAAACCTCTACGCACATTCCATTTACCGTAAGTTTCTTAATTATCGCCATAATTCTTTTTTACTTGTCATTTATACCATTATTATAACATCATTATTTTTGCAATTCTATTGCTAAAAAAGTAAAAAACATTACAAAAACTGTTTTCTACTCTATCGCGATCGCAAGATACTCTTTCAATTCGTCAATCGCGATCACGAGGTCTTTTCCCTCATTGCGCGCCGAAAGGGCTTTCCCCGACAACGTCCGTGCGACAGACTTACCGATCCCTTTGATGCGAACCTCGAAATTATATACGGGCAGACATTCGTCCATCGGGCGGTTCGTTCCTACGGAAAGATTGATAAGATGCAGTACGAATTTATCGCCGCATTTTCGTAAGGTTATCTCCACGCACTTGGGCACATTCGTCTCCGTAACGGGGTCGGCCGAATCCGTTACGTATTTACCAAACCTTTTCAGATAATTCTTGTCCCTCCAATCATAATAATAACTTCCTACATTACCCGTAAAGAGAATTGC
>CAZBTB010000397.1:0-1623 GCA_964494605.1 uncultured Lachnospiraceae bacterium | reverse complement strand
GCAACTATGAAAATTTACTCGTTGTACGCCACCGCCCTGCACAAAATTTTTATCAGGCGGTGCAAAGTATCTGGTTTGTGTTCGAGTTTAAAAGGCTTTGCGGCAACTGGCCGGTCATCGGTCGGCTCGATTGGCTTTTGGGCGACTATCTCAGAAAGGATTTGATAAGCGGCACACTTACCCTATCGGACGCCCGCGAAATTCTAGCGCACTTTTTTATCAAAGGTTGCGAATGGATCTGCGGCAAAGGCTTAGGGTGGTTTTGCGACGAAGACTCGGGCTCGGGCGACGCTCAGCATTATCAAAACATTCTGCTTGCGGGCGTAGACGGAAACGGCAAAGAAGTCACGAACGAGGTTACATATCTTGTGTTAGACATTATCGAAGAACTCGGAATTTCGGACTTTCCCACGACGGTGCGCGTAAACGCCCACACCGACGAAAAGCTCTTAAACCGCGTTGCCGAAGTCATGCGCTACGGCGGCGGTGTACTGGCAATATACAACGAGGACTTGATTTTGGATTCGCTTACGGACTACGGCTACTCGATCGAAGAGGCACGCATGTTTGCAAACGACGGCTGTTGGGAAGTGCAGATTCCGGGCAAAACCTTCTTTACCTATCACCCGTTTGACACGTTGACAGTGTTACAGCGCAAAACGCTGCACGACTATGCGGATAATATCGATTTTCCCGATTTCGAATCGTTGTATACCGCTTATATAAGCGACTTAACTAACCAAGTCGAAACGATATTCGAACAGTTGATTCTTCCGTTTTTTACGGAAGACGATACTTTCACGTGGAAATCCCAAGAACCGTGCACGGTCGTTTCGCTGTTTGAAAAAGGCTGTATAGAAAAAGGTCTATCTTACCGCGAAGGCGGTCCCGTCTACAACGTTCGCTCCCTGCATGCAGGAGGACTGCCCGATACCGCGAATATGCTTTACGCCGTCAAAACATTAGTTTACGACGAAAAGAAAGTGACCTTCCGGGAACTTATGCGTATTCTTAAAACCGATTGGAAAGATCATAAGGCGCTAAGACAGTATGCCTTAAAAAGAATCCGATACTATGGCAACGACAACGACGCAGTCGATTTACTTGCGGCGCGGCTTATATCCGATTTCGCCGACGCATGTAGCTCAGTCGACCGCCGCTGCGGATACCGAATTACTGCGGGTATCAGTACTTTCGGCAGACAAATAGAATGGGCAAACGCACGCAAAGCTTCGGCACACGGGCATAAAAGCGGCGAGGTGCTTTCGGGCAACTGCTCTCCCACTCCGGGAAGCGACAGCGAAAGTGTTACGGCAATCATACGCTCGCACTGCAAAGCCGACTTAAAACGCATAACGTGCGGCGCGGCACTCGACGTAAAACTTCTGCCTTCAAACGTAGCCGGTCCCGACGGCTTACAGTCGCTTGTAAATCTTATAAGGGGCTTTGTTACTCTGGGAGGATTTTTTATGCAACCCGACGTTTGCGACGCAGAAATTCTTAAAAAGGCTCAACAATCCCCCGAAGAATATCAAACCTTGTCGGTGCGCGTATCGGGTTGGAATGCACGATTTGTCACGCTCAGTCGCGAATGGCAGGATATGATAATCAAACAATCGGAAA
>CAZBTB010000396.1:0-1633 GCA_964494605.1 uncultured Lachnospiraceae bacterium | reverse complement strand
CAGTGATTGCTTCGCTCAAGTCGCGTTTCGATTACGTATTGATTGACTGCCCCGCAGGGATCGAGCTGGGGTTTCACCGTTCGGTGGGAGCGGCGGACGAGGCTATAGTGGTAACGACTCCGCACT
This sequence comes from uncultured Lachnospiraceae bacterium, assembly GCA_964494605.1. Lineage (GTDB taxonomy): Bacteria > Bacillota > Clostridia > Christensenellales > Pumilibacteraceae > UBA10677. The sequence goes on along the minus strand of CAZBTB010000396.1, from coordinate 1,507 downwards.
TGTCTGCAATCCGTGACGCTGACAAGGTGACAAAACTATTGAAGGATTACGAACTTAAAAAGGTGGGAGCGGTCTTAAACCGTGTTCGCGGAGATATGGAGTATTACGGCGATACCGTAGGTGCGGAAGACGTTGCCGAAATGCTGGGAGTTCCTGTAATGGGTGTGATTCCCGAGGACGACGGGGTAAACGTTTTGAGCTCGCTTGCGTTACCGTTATTAAAGCGCAGCGAAGGTTACCGCGCTACCGAAATGCTGTGCAGAAACATTCATTTCGGCAGCGGCAAGATTTACGACGCAAAGAGGCGGTACAGCGGCTTTTGGGGCGGAATCAAGCGCAGAATGAGAAAGATTATATAGGAGTGCGATTATGGCGGTAAAGGATCGGGTTAAGCAGAGAATAAAACGCGTCGTTATGGAGGACAAGCTGTCCGCAATCGAGAGTATGCTCAGAGTGCTTAAAAGCGATATTTACAAGCTTTTGACAAACTATATGTATCTAAGCCGCGACGGACTTAACGTTTATATCGACATAACCGAAAACGGCGATTACATACTGTCGGTCAAGGCGGAAACGGACAGGCTTATTGACATCGGAAGAGTGCTTATGTAGAATTCAAAAGGTGGGGATTCCTCGTCGGCTCGCGCCTCGCTCGGAATGACAAAAAAGAGGCTACGCGCGTTCGGAATGACATAAAACAAAGCCTTGATACGTCGTGGCGTTCGCGTTTACGCTCTTGGCTAGCGGAATGACATTACAGTGTATGGGCTTGCTTCTGTCATTCCGAGCGAGAGACGAATGAAAGGAGTCTCGACGAGGAATCTCCACATATTATTTCCAATCATAAAACCGCAATCCGAAAATATATTATAGTATGGATAAGTATGACGGAATTGCTAAGGTAAACGCTGTAGTCAAGTCTAACGAAAAGCAAAATAAAAAGCAGGAAAAACGGCACGGTTTTGTCGTGTCGCTTATTGTCAGATCGTTGTGCGTAGCCGGTATCGTGGCGGCTTTATTTTTAGGAAAGTCGCTACCGTTTAAACCTTTGAACCAAGCTACCGATTATGTCAAACGCGCGATTTGCTACGACGTTTTCGGGACGAAAGACGAAGAGCTCGGGTACAGCGAAATCGCCGCATATTTTGCGGGTGACGGAGAAGAGGCGTAAGTGAAAATACGCGTTTCGCTGTTCGTGTATTTAATGGCGCTTGTAATGACCTTTTTAGGCCGTGCAGGCGATTTTTTGTCGTACTTTGCGGCGGTGGTTTTGCACGAGCTTGCTCACGCAGAGTGCGCCAAACGTCGAGGTTATGCACTCACGGAGTTCAGGCTTATGCCGTACGGTGCGGCGCTTATCGGCGAATTCGAGGACGTCGGCAGGAGCGACGAGATCAGGATAGCGGCGGCAGGACCGCTGTGCAATGTCGTTCTGATTATAATAAGCGTTGCACTGTGGTGGCTTGCGCCCGTGACTTACTTTTTTACAGAGCAGTTTGTTTATGCC
>CAZBTB010000395.1:0-1641 GCA_964494605.1 uncultured Lachnospiraceae bacterium | reverse complement strand
GAGTGTTTGATTTCGCTCTCTTGGCTACAATCGGCTACGGTCGAATATCCGTTCACTTTAACTCGACCTTAACGTGTACTTTTTTGCCCTTGTGAAGAACGAATTCTTTTGCGACGTTCAAATCCTTAAGCGTTGTTTTGACGTCGGCGACCTTGGTTTCGCCTACTTTTACGCCGCCGCCCTCGACAAGACGTCTTGCCTCGCTCTTAGACGCCGCGACGCCCGCAAGAACCATAACGTCGACTACGGGCGTGTTTAAATCCGCCTCAACTGTAACGCTCGGCATTGAATCGATGTCGTTTTTAAACGCACCCTCGGCTTGCTTTTTGGCTTTTTCCGCCTCTTCCTCGCCGTGAACGAGCTTTGTGACCTCGTAAGCAAGGCGCGCCTTTGCGACGTTGATACGCTCGTCCTTATACTTGGTAAGTTCCGCGATTTCGTCGAGCTCGAGGAATGTCAAAAGCTTGAGACATTCTTCGACCTTGACGTCCTCGACGTTTCTGAAGTACTGGTAGAACTCGTAGGGCGAAGTTTTGTTCGGGTCGAGCCACAGCGCGCCCTTTTGGGTTTTGCCCATCTTTTTGCCGTCGCTGGTTTCGAGCAGCGTAAACGTCATTGCGTACGAATCGTCGCCCTCTAAGCGGCGGATAAGATCCGCGCCCGCCAAGATATTGGACCACTGATCGTTGCCGCCGATTTCGAGCTTGCAGCCGTACTCGCGGTACAAGACAAGGAAGTCGTACGCCTGCATTAACATATAGTTGAACTCAAGAAAATTGAGTCCACGCTCCAGCCTTGTCTTAAAGCACTCGGCTGTGAGCATCTTATTGACCGAGAAATTTATGCCGATCGTGCGTAAAAAGTCGATGTAATTGAGATTGAGAAGCCAATCGCCGTTGTTGACCATGATTGCCGCGTCCTCGCCCTCGAAGCGCAAAAATCTGCTCATCTGCTTACGGAACGCCGCGCAGTTCTCGGCAATCGTCTCTTTCGTCATCATCTTGCGCATATCGGTGCGGTTGGACGGGTCGCCTATCATTGCCGTGCCGCCGCCGATGAGCGCAATGGGCTTGTGTCCCGCGCGCTGCATGTGCGCCATTGCCATAATGGGAATGTAATGTCCTATATGCAAGCTGTCGGCAGTCGGGTCGAAGCCCACGTAAAAGGGCGTGCTTTCTTTTCCCAACTGCTTGTACAATTCTTCTTCGTAAACGGTCTGTTTTATAAAGCCGCGTTCTTTTAATACGTCAAATGCGTTTTTTCCTTTAAGTGCCATAGTAATCTATATTTCCTCCGAAATTACCTGTTTAAACATATCTCCGAGCGCCTTTACTCCGCGCTCTATTCTGTCTTCGTCCGAGTTCGAATAATTGAGCCTTATCGCGTTTTTAACCGAACCGTTTACATAGAAAACGCTGCCCTGAACGTAGGCGACGTTACGCTCGATTGCTTTTTTAAAAGTCGAATCGGTGTCCACCTTAGCGTCGAACGCTCCCCACACGAACAGTCCGCCCTCAGGCTCCGTGCGCTTAAACTCATCGGGCATATATCGGTCGAGCGCACGCGTCATGGCAACCTTGCGCGCACGGTATACGGGCAGGCTGCGGTCGATATTTTCTTTGAGGAGTCCTCGGCTTAGGT
>CAZBTB010000394.1:0-1648 GCA_964494605.1 uncultured Lachnospiraceae bacterium | reverse complement strand
CCGCCCAGCAACTTCTTCAACGCCGATATTACGGGTGAAATGAGCGAGAGTTTAGACGACGACTTTGCCGACTTCGAGTCCATACTCGACTTATGCTCGACTTCGCTTCCGCAAAAGCGTTTGCAGTGGCACTATAGGAGCAGGTTTGAGCAGCTTATTGCATTTTCCAATAAGAATTTTTACGGCAACACGCTGATCACTTTCCCATCGGCAAAGAGCGACGGCGAGGGCGCGGGCGTCGATTATCTACACGTCGACGGCGTGTTCGACCGCACGAGCAAGACCAACCGTATCGAAGCGGAGCGCATTGTTGACTTGGTGTTCGAGCATTTCGAGAAATATCCCGACAGAAGCTTGGGCGTGGTGGCGTTCAGCATTTCTCAGCAGAACCTTATCGACAGGCTGATAGACAGGCGAAGGAGAAAGGACCGTGCCTATGAGGAGTTCTTTAAAGCCGACCGATTCGAGCCGTTTTTCGTCAAGAACCTCGAAAACGTGCAGGGCGACGAGCGCGACCGAATAATCTTCAGCGTGGCATACGGCAAAGGCGACGACGGCAGACTGCTGCTTAATTTCGGGCCCGTCAACCGCGAGGGCGGCGAGCGCAGACTTAACGTTGCCTTTACGCGCGCCAAGTATAACGTTTGTATCGTTTCGTCCATGCGTTACACCGATATCGATATTTCCCGCACCAAGTCTGTGGGCGTAAGACTCTTAAGAGAGTACCTCGACTATGCCGAAAACGGCAGTATAGCTTTGAGCCGCACGCTCGACGTCAGCCCCGTCGACGAGTTCGATTCGGAGTTCGAAACCGAGGTTTGCGACTTTTTGCGTAGTAAAGGCGTTTGCGTTGACGCGCAGGTGGGCTGTTCGTCGTTTAAGATCGATCTTGCCGTCAAAAAGCCCGATTCGTCCGACTATGTTTTGGCGGTGGAGTGCGACGGCGCGACATATCATTCCTCGAAGTCTGCGCGCGACCGCGACCGTCTCCGTCAGGAAGTGCTCGAGCGCATGGGTTGGAGGTTTTACCGTATCTGGTCGACCGATTGGTTCAGAAACAACGCAGTCGAAAAAGAACGTTTGCTTGCGGCGGTAAAATCAGCATTTGACAGTGCGCCCGTGTCGACAACCTCAAAGCAGTTTCAAACCGAGAGATTTGACGAAGAGGTGGAAGAGCGTCCGTTCGAGTTCCCCGAGTACGTAAGAGCGGACGAACGCGAGCTGTCTAAAAAGTGCGGCGGCAACGTGCTCGAGGTGGTAAAGGCGGTTGTGTCCGTCGAGTCGCCCGTGTCCGAGGAATGGCTTATTAAGCGCATAGCGTTTATGTTCGGGCGCGAAAAAGTGACTAGCGTAGTGCGCGAGCAGTACGCGAATCTCACGCCGCGGATATTAAGGTCGGGTATGATTATCGAAAACGGCTTTTTGTACAAAGAGGGTCAAGCGGTTCCCGTTATGCGCGTACCCAAAACGGGCGAGGTTCCGCGCGAAATCGGCTGTATCGAAATAGCCGAGCTTGCGTCGGGACTTAAAGAAATATTAAGGCGCAACGTAACCGTGCAAAAACAAGGACTGTTTAAGCTCGTTGCCGCCAAGCTCGGGTTTACGCGCGTAGGCGACGCAATAAACGACAGACTCGAGCTTGCGCTGA
>CAZBTB010000393.1:0-1658 GCA_964494605.1 uncultured Lachnospiraceae bacterium | reverse complement strand
GTATAAAATTGGTATAAACTCGGTATAAAAGGTATTTGACGATAGTTTTCAAGCCGAAAATCAGTAATCAAAAGCCCCTAAAACTACCGCAAAAAGCCGATTTTAATGCTTATTTTGCAAGAAAACGGACGATATTTCACCCGATTTGCGAAATAACCACAACTCCTAAGGGGTCGTTGTGAGTTCGATTCTCGCCGGGAGCACCAAAAACCGCTTGCCATGAAAGTCAAGCGGTTTTTAACTACTCCGTCATAAAAGCGTCACAGAGCAAATACAAAATGCTGTCCTGGTCGTTAGCGTATTGGTCGAGAAATGCCCCTTTGTTGCCGTTTACGCGGACGGGATAGACGCTTGCGCTGTGTGCCGTTCCGTCGGCATTGAACAGGCAAAGCATATTCCGCATTCCCGCAAGAGCTTTTGTTGCGTACTCTCGGTTGCCGCTAAGCAATCCGTACTTATAGTACAGGCTTAGCGAGAGTGCCGAGCATTGGTGCGGCATTGTATCGCCGAAAGTTGCCGATTTACCGAACCAATAGTCATCCCAGAAGCGTATCGCCATTCCGCCCGTTTTGTAATGCGGCTGGAACCCGTCGAAACGCTCCAGAGCGTTAAGGTGCGGCGGCAGTTCGTCAAGATATCTTTTCTCGCCCGTAATCCTATAACCGTCGAGAATGAACGACACTGCGGGAGATACTATCGTCTGTTCGTAATTCACTTCGTGCACGGGATACTTTAATCCGCGCGCTATTACGTTGTCGATATGAATAAGAAACTTGGCTTTCAGCCATTCGTACTCCGTCTGCATTTCGCCCGCTTTCAGTCCCTCGAGCATTTCGTACATGCAAATTCCGTTGGGATAAAAGTGTTCTCCTCCGTTACCGTAATAGAACTTCATGATAGTAGTCAGATACCGCAAGTACTTATTGTCGTTAAGAACGAAGAATGTTTCCAGAAACAGCCTTGCCATATTCGGACCGTTGTAAAGCCGCTTAAATTCCGAAAACCGCCCCACCGTATTGAAAACCTCGCCCGTGTTTTCGTCGAATATTTCGCGCTCGATAAAAGCGATATATTTCTTAAACGCCGACAAAATATTTTCATTCTTATTATAACGTAAATACCGAGCAATCAAGAACCCCATGTTTTGCCGCTCACGCGAGGCGTTCAAGTCTGGATTGACGTTATCGAAGTACATCTTCTTTTCTTCGTTGTCGTAAATCAGAAATGCGCCGTCGAGCTTACTGAACTCGCTGTGATATTGCTGCTTTTCGACAATAAACTTTACTCGGCTGTGTAAAAGCGTTTCAAACGGTAAAGTCACATTGCAAACAGCAAACGTTTTACGCACGTCGCCGTAATTAAAACCTATTTCGTGTTCGCCGAGTGTTCCGATATCGAGCGAAACATAAGAACTTTTTTCATCGTACTCTATCCTTGCATTGACGCTTTCGCCGTCGAGCGTAACGCCGTCCACGCGCGCATAAACTTTTGCCTTGAACTGCTCGCCCGGAAACAAGGTGGTATTTTCAGCCTCGACAAACGCGCACTCGGGAGAATTTTTAATTTTGTCGATAAAATCGGATTTGCCCTTATGAGTAAAAATTACATATTCGAGGACATATGATTCACCCGGCTTAAGTATATAAAAATCGGGATAT
>CAZBTB010000392.1:0-1687 GCA_964494605.1 uncultured Lachnospiraceae bacterium | reverse complement strand
TGCTTCCCCCGATATCAATACCGAAGATTTTTGTGCGGCAGTAGATTATCTTTCCTGCCGTGATGACGTCGACCCCGAAAAAATCGGCATTATCGGTATTTGCGGTTGGGGCGGTATGGCTATCAATGCGGCGGCTGTTGATACGCGAATCAAGGCAACCGTCGCTTCCACGATGTACGATATGACGAGAGTAAACGCCAAAGGTTACTTTGACTCTGCGGACAGCGAAGAAGCTCGTTACGAAACGAAAAAATCCCTGAACGCACAACGCATTGCAGATTACAAAAACGGTAATTACGAATTGGGCGGCGGTGTGGTAGATCCGCTGCCCGACGATGCGCCGTTCTTTGTGAAGGACTATTACGATTATTATAAAACCGAACGCGGCTATCATAAGCGTTCGCTCAATTCCAACGGCGGCTGGAACAAGACTTCCGCGCTTTCGTTTATCAATATGCCAATCCTTGCCTACAGCAACGAAATAAGAAGCGCTGTGCTTATCGTGCACGGCGAAAAAGCGCACTCGTGTTATTTCGGCAAAGATGCGTTTAAGAACTTAAAGGGCTCAAATAAAGAGTTGCTTATAATCCCCGACGCAGTTCATACCGATTTGTACGACAGGACGGACATAATTCCTTTTGAAAAGTTAGAAAATTTTTTCAGAAAAAACTTCGATGCGGAATAAACCATGAAAAAATTTTTAGGAGTATTTTTAGTAATCATTATGGCATTGTTCGGCTTTACAGCTTGCACGAACGTTAGCCCGAACGGAGATGATAGCGGAATTAACGGCGGAACAAGCAATCCCTCGGTAACTACGACAGCTAACGTTCTTATTGCATATTTTTCCTGCACGAACACAACCGAAGCAATAGCACAACATATTCAAGCGGAAACGAAAGGTACGCTTTATGAAATAACGCCGCAAGCGCCTTATACCGAGGCCGACTTAAAGTATTATACAAACGGCAGAGCCGACAGAGAACAAGCCGACAGCTCCGTCCGTCCCGCTATAAACGGAAGCGTGGAAAATATGGAAAAGTACGATGTCGTATTTATCGGCTATCCTATTTGGCACAGTCAAGCACCGAGAATTGTCTCTACGTTTTTGGAGAGCTATGATTTTTCGGGCAAGACTATCATTCCGTTCTGCACTTCGCACAGTAGCGGCATAGGAAGCAGCGACACGGATTTACACTCGCTCGCACCGACAGCCGTATGGAAATCGGGCAGACGTTTTCCGTCGGGGACATCTCGACAAACGGTTGCCGATTGGATAGAAGGTCTTGAGTAATGCTCACGCCCGACGTTGAAACGTAACCTTCGATTCATAAAAGTTTTATTTGTATAAAACCAGGCTGATAACCCTTTAACTGCAGGGAATTCAGCCTTTTTTATTGCAATTTAACATTGTTACTTGCCGCTCTCGACGTTTATTCATGTTGAGACTTTTCCTTTTTAAAAGACGTTTAATTGTCAATAAATTTAATAAACGGAATCAGTATTCACGATAGAAACAATATCTGTAAAATTATGCCATGACAAAATATTATATTGTTTGGATAAAATATTCTATTCAAACAATATGCAAAAAATGTTATTATAGAATTACTTAAAATCAGACCGAAGGGGAAGGATGACAATGTTAATTTTCGGTGGCGGCAAAAAATGTTCCATAGCGGTTTCG
>CAZBTB010000391.1:0-1691 GCA_964494605.1 uncultured Lachnospiraceae bacterium | reverse complement strand
GGTCTTTGTTCGCTCGTTTGACTTCTTCTTCGAGTACGGCGTTCCTTGCCCTTAACGCAGTGATTTCGTCCGCAGCTTGCTTTTTCTTTTTGGGTATCGGCTTGCCCGTCGCTTGCGTTACCGCTTCAACCGTTTGAGTGAGCCCGTCAAGCTCGGCTTGCTTTTGCTCGGTCTGTCTGTCAATCTCATCTCGCTTTTGTTCCGCAGATTGTACAATGACTTTTGCCTTATGTTCGGCGGCTGTTATATGCGTTGCCTGACTGTTTTCCTTGCCACGCTGTAAGCCGTATTTCTTTCCGACTTGTTCCCAAAGTTCGGTTTGCAGTTCCGCAAGTTTCTGTCTGTCGAATAGGCTTTTACTGCTCAATCTTCCGTCATTGATAGGCACAAAATTCAAGTGTAAATGCGGTGTTGTTTCGTCCACATGGACGACAGCCGAAAGCATATTTTCATAGCCGTACTTATCCATAAAGAAACGGGCGCAATCTTCAAAGAAAGCGTGTTGTTCCCAAGCGCGCATACCCTTGAAAAACTCTCCGTCTGATCCGATTACAAACGAGTTCATAAGAATAGCGTCCGAACGGATTTTGCGTTTCAAAGTGAGAGTGGCAAGCCGCTTGTTAATCATATCTATGTACTTGCCCTGTGGGTATATCAAGTGATAATTGTCGCTTGTTCTCTCGCTGTCTATTTGTGGGTTATAGCCTTGATAATTCTCATCTCTTTCGTTCTCTTTTTCAACGGGCATTATGTCTTGCCGTTTATATTTTTCCATATGGCATACTAAATAACTTATACTTAAATCCTCCTTAAAATCTTTGTTTTGTCGTGTGGTCGAAAGCCCCGCAGGGCGAACGGAACTTATGCAGCGAAGCGGAATAAGTGTAGTGAGCTACACTTATGCTCGGCGATAAGTGCTTTACTCCGCAGTTGCTTTCAGTTTGCTTGCCGTATTAGGGTGGTCTGAATATCATTGTGATTACCTCCGAAATTTATTTATCTTGTCCACGCAAAAGGTGGTAGATAGCGTATTTGCCTAAAAAATTGTACACTTATAAAAGCCTATCACGGCTCACGAATTTTGCGTACACTTAAAAAACCTACGCTCTAATCGTAAGCTAAGGCAAGGCAGTTTATACTGCCTAAAAACCTTCTGCGTTCAATGGATAAGCCCCATATCCATCGCAGAACTCTATTCCCTAAAAAGGGTATAATACCACTCATTACATTATCGTGGTACAGTATAAATTATAGCACAAACTTATGTTCGTTACAATTCGTTCACCGCCCATAAACGGGCGGTGAACGGTCTTTTTATAGAAAGTTTTGTCGAAAGTTAAAAACAAGCGTTACTATCAACCGCTTGTTTTTTAGTGCCTGATATGATATAATGATTGTACGATAAACAGTAATTTAGCGAGGACATTGATAATAATGCAGAATAATGCAATTGAAATACGCAAAGCAAAACTCTCCGACATTGAAAAACTTGATTACTTGCTTTTTCAAATACATAAAGTACACAGCGATGTCCGCCCTGATTTATTTGTTTCGGGTGCAAAAAAATATACTGACGAACAGCTAATACAAATTCTTAAAGACGAAACTAAACCCATATTTGTCGCAACCGAAAACGGCAAAGTGTTGGGTTATGCGTTTTGCGTGTTAATTAACAACGGCGACGAGCCGTC
>CAZBTB010000390.1:0-1694 GCA_964494605.1 uncultured Lachnospiraceae bacterium | reverse complement strand
CAAGCGTTCATAACGGAGTTAGAAAAAAATGCCCTTTATTTCGGTTTCGGACGACGTTGCTAAGAAGTCGTTTACGAGCGTGGAAAACAAGTTTATAACTAAATATTTGCCCGTTTTGGAACCGATTGCGGTCAAAATTTATCTTTTTTCGCTGTATTTGTACCAGAACGGTATGACGGCGTATTCTTTGACCGATTTGGCGCAGAGCCTGAATCTGACCGAGGATGAAGCGAAAGAATATTTCGAGTATCTGGAAGAATACGAGCTTGTGTCCATACTCTCGCTATCGCCTTTCGAGGTGAAAATTCTGGACGCCGAGAACGTTTACGGCACGCCGAAGAAGTTCAAGCCCGAAAAATACGCGGACTTTACGAAGAACGCGCAGAACGTTTTGAAGGGCAGAATGATTTCCACCAACGAGTTCCGCGAGTATTTCTATCTGTTGGAAGAATACGGGTTCGAGCAGAACGCGCTGATTATGATTATAAGCTACTGCGTGAACTTGAAGGGCGACGACATAAGATTTTCGTATATTAAAAAGGTTGCCAAGAGCTTTGCCGACGAGGGCGTAACTACCGCCAAAAAGGTTGACGAAAAGCTTTCGGCGTACACCTCCTCCACGCCCGCGCTTATCAAGCTGTTCAGTGCGGCGGGCATTAAAAAACAGCCCGACGTTGACGATGACAAGCTGTACAAAAAATGGACTAACGAGTTCGGGTTCGATGACGCGGCGATTATTGCGGCGGCGAAACAGTTTAAGGTTAAGACATGCGAGCGGCTTGACGAGGCTTTGGAAGAGCTGTTCAAAAACAGAAAGTTTGACGTTAAGGAAATCGAGGACTACTGCAAAAACAGAAATTCCGTTTACTCTTTGACGTTCGAGATAGCGAAGAATTTAGGCGTATATTTACAGAACGCCGCGCCGTACGTTGAAAACTACGTCGGTGTTTGGTGCAACTTCGGGTATTCGTTCGAATGTCTGAAAACGCTGTCCGTGCACTGTTTTAAAAACGGTATTAAGTCTTTTGAAAATATGGATATACGTATCAAAAAGCTTTATGACGAGGGAATTGTCAGTGATGAAAGCGTTGAGGAATATATTGACACTCAAATAGCAACTGACGAGTTTATACAATTACTACTCAATAATTGCGGACTTAAACGCAAAGTTATTGATTGGGATAGAGAATGTTTAAAAAAATGGCGTGATTGGGATTTTTCAGCTGATATGCTGTTTGCCGCTGCAAAACTCTCTGCCGGCACCGCAAACCCTATGGCTTATATGAACAGCATATTATCCTCTTGGAAAAACAAAGGAATATACACTGTTGAGGCAATTCCGAAAGAGGACAACGCAAAAATAAAACCCAGCAACAAAAAGCAAAAAGTAAGTCCTTTAGACCAATGGCGTGCAACAATGGAAGCTATTAAAGAATTAGAAGAAAATGAAAATAACGGAGAAAATTATGAGTAATATTAAAAAAGATGATATTGCAAATTATATTTTAAAAATAAGACTCAATTTTGAAAATGCATATGTTTTAGAAAAAAAAGACAGTTTACTTCTGACCACAAATTGGTTTGAAATTCTCAATAAATATCCAAAAGAAATTTGCGACCAAGCTGTAAATAACGCTCTTGCCAAAGCACAGTATGCCCCTCGTATAGGCGATATAGTTAAAGAAATTGAAATA
>CAZBTB010000389.1:0-1697 GCA_964494605.1 uncultured Lachnospiraceae bacterium | reverse complement strand
AGCAAATTTCCTGAAATCGATTTTTATGGTGGAAATCTGAATTAATCCGGGCAAATACTCACACAATCCGTCAAAACCGACAATATGAAGGTCCGGATACATCTTCCGAATATCGCAAGCTATCCCGTCAAGCTGCCGCAAAACACTGTACGCCGTTTCATCGTTAAAGCAGAAAAAATTGCGCCAACCGTCTGCAATCAGAGAATAAAGCGACCTTATATCTTCGTGATCGGTTTTAAAATACCGAACCTCGTTATTCTTATTTAAATCTTTCAGCTCATCGCAGAAAGCATGAAAACGATAGTCGGACATTTCCCGATCGACGCCAATATAAACATACCGACTTTTATGATGAAAACCGTACAAATACCGCGCCGCCAAACGACAACCCATAATACTGTCGTTTGCGACAACGTCGATTTTACAATCGGTACGTTGAATGCTGCACGTCGAAATTATGGAAATATTATTCAGGCGGGAGAATTCATACACTTCTTCGTCCGGCTCTATGTGCGTAATCAAAATATCGACCCGAAACAGAATACACTGTTTAATGACCTCAATATCGAAATGCTCGTGATATACGAACACGATATCGCATTCGTCATTTTCACGTATGCACCTGATAAATTCGGTACTTAAAACATTCAAATACCGATTGTCAAACGTATCGTTAAACACCGCCACAACAGCTTTTTCGTCACGCTTTATGTTTTGCGCGACATGGTTGGGCATATATCCCAATTCTATTGCTTTTTTGCGGATTATACTCTTCTGTTTAATCGATACGTCGCTCATATCGCGCAGCGCATGAGATACGGTATTTATCGACACTCCGCATTCGGACGCTATCATTTTCAATGTCGTATTTTTGGTGCTCATGACAATACCGAACCGGTAACAGGATCGAAAACGAATATGTCTTTAGGCGAAAAACGAACCAACACCTCGTCGTCGGACGTAACCTTCTGTTTCGCCCCGATCTGTGCAATCATTTTTTTACCTAAGCATTCGAAATACACATTATATTCACTGCCCAACAGTTCGCACAGCAGCGGCTTTACAACAAACGCAGCATCTTTTTCGGATGTACGCTTTGCCGTATGTTTTTCAATCTGCACGCACTCCGGACGTATCCCTACTATGACTTTATGGTTGCCGTGTTCGCACGTCTCCAACTGCCGAAGCTTACTTTCGCATACTTCGCGTTCAAAAGCATACGGATCCGTTACCGGCTCCGCCGTTTTCTTCTTAAACAGCGATTTTACAAAAGCAATCATTCCGCCCTTGTTCTTCTTCCGCCTGCGTCTGTCCTCATACTCGCCCGTAACCGACAATAATTTTTCGATTTCTTCCGCGGCTTTCGAATCGAAATTTTCGGTTAATTTTTGCAGTTCGGCGGCTTTTTCACGATAGAAAGCGTCATGTCTCCCGATAAATCCTTCCGCAGTCGGAATAACAAGATCGCCTGCATGCAAACAGCCGTCCTCACGGTTAAAATCCGCATCGAAAACGTTAATTGACGGCGAACCTATAAATTGCGCCACAAAAATATTGACGGGACTGTTGTAAATTTCTTCGGGCGTTCCGATCTGCTGTATGAATCCTCTCGACATTACGACAATGCGGGTTGCCATTGTCATAGCTTCCGTTTGATCGTGCGTAACGTACAGAGTCGTCGCCCCGAGACGGTTATG
>CAZBTB010000388.1:0-1697 GCA_964494605.1 uncultured Lachnospiraceae bacterium | reverse complement strand
GAAGAGGTCGACCTTATTATGAACGGCGCATCCGCAGACGAGGTCAAGGCGGAGCTGAAACAGAGGTTGAACGACAAATACAACAAGACGAACGACACCGCAGCAAACTAAAGTAATTTAGATAAAGGATAGGAAAGAATAATGAAAAAAGCACTGAGTAAAACGTTCATTATCGTCGGCAGCATCGTAGCCGCACTGGCAATAACCATATTGGTTCTGTGCCTTGTACGCGTCAAACCGCTCGACACTCTCGACGGATATACGCGCGTTGAGGTTTACGACTTCAACAGCACCAATCGCCTCGAACTGGAAAAGGGCGACGAGAAGAAAGCCGATCGACTTACCAAACTCGAGGACGGCATGAGCAAAGCTTCGTTCTCCGTTATGCAGGGAATCTTAGAAGGCAAGCCGTCGGGCGCGCTCAAGTTCAAAACCGAGGTTAAAGAGGGCGAGACGGAGAAATCGCGCGTGACCTACAAGTCCACGGCAATCGAGTCGATCAACTCCACCGCAACGCTCTATAAACTCACGTTCGTTTATTCCGAAGCAAAGACGGTCAAAATCGAAGGCGAAGAAGTACAGTACGACCGCGCCGTCGTTTTGGTGGGCGATGCCAACAACGAGATCGGAAGCGTGGAAATCGTTTTCTACCTCACGTCGAGAATCGACAACGAGGCAACCGACGAGGATCTTTCGTCCGCTTACTACACGGTCAGCCCCGTGGTGGTAAACGCACGCTCTACGGCTCTTTTTAACGCCGTAGCCGAAGTAATAGACTTATTCAAATAAACCAATTTTGATAGGACAATCCGATGACGGGTTGTCCTTTTTCGGAGGTATATTATGTATAAACTTAACTACGGTCGGTCACTGGGGTTTCATAAAGCGCTTGACGCCGACTACATAAAAGGCTTACGCGAGCTCGGATTCGAATACGTAGATTTCGACCTGTGCGAGAAGTGCTGGCAATACTCGTGGGAAGATGAACTTGAATGTTTTTCGGATATGGAAAAATGCGCCGAGCTTTTCCTGAAGGCGGGTTTTAAGTTCAATGCGATTCACCTGCCGTTCGGCAGAGATTTCGATTTTTGCTCGCCCGACAAAGCCGACCGCGACCACGCCGTCGAGTGCTCGCACATCCTTCTCGACCGCTTGCGCGAATTCCGCATTCCCTTTGTAAACCTGCACACCAGCGCCTGCGACTTAAAACCCGACCGCGACAGAAAACGCGCTATCAAAGATTTCCGAGACGTAATGCCCGAGATTACCGAGGACAGAGATTATACGTTCTGCGTAGAAAACCTGCCCCGGAATTGTCTGGGTAACGTGTCAAGCGAAATGCTCGAACTGACCGACGGGCTTAACCTTAAGATCGTGCTCGACGTCAACCATATTTTCAAAGAGCCGATCAAGGACTTCGTCGAAACGCTAGGCAACAGAATCGCAACCCTGCACGTATCCGACTGCGACGGTATCGACGAAAAGCATTGGCTGCCCGGCGAAGGAATAATCGACTTCCCCGAGTTTATCGCCGCGCTCGAAAAAATAAACTACAAGGGCGTATTTATGCTGGAAACCGCCGACCGTCCTCTAACCGAGTACGCCGCGCTCAAAAAACGCCTGGACGAATTTTTTATCGGTTGAGATATTGCTCAGGTCGCAATCATAGATTGTTCCCCGCTTTGGCTAAAAACAAT
>CAZBTB010000387.1:0-1702 GCA_964494605.1 uncultured Lachnospiraceae bacterium | reverse complement strand
CTTACAAATGATACCATAATAACGAATAAAAGTCAACAATTTTGCGGCTATATTCCAACAATTTTTGTAATGAGTTTTCCGTTTTCTATTGTTACGACGCAATATGACGGATCGCCGCACCGCGGACGCGTCGTACTGCCGGGGTTAATAAACATTATATTATTATAAGAACATTCCGCCGCAACGTGCGTGTGCCCGTAAAAAACAAAGTCGCACTCTTTTTCCTGCGCAAAAAGCGACAGCGACAACAAACCGTTACGGACATAATGCGTATGCCCGTGCGTAAAAAGTATTCTTCCCGCTTCGGTCTCCTCTATTACGTCGCATGGTTCTATAGAAAACAAATCGCAGTTCCCCGAAACCTTAATGACATGACATAAAATTCTATCGCTGTAAAAATCCAAATCATCCAAGCCGTCGCCCAAGTGAACCAAAAAATCACCCGCATTTATAACAGGCAAAAGTTTTTCCATTGTAGCTTCGTCAATATGATGAGTATCGCCGATTACCGTAAAACGTTTCATAATTTTTCAGTCAAATTCTTAAATGCACGCGCTCGGTGACTAACCGTGTTTTTCTCTTCGTCCGTTGCATCACCGAAAGATTTATTAAGTTCGTAACTGAAAAACAACGGATCATATCCAAAACCGTTATTGCCGCAACGCTCAGACAAAATCTCGCCTTCAACCGTTCCTTCGGCGGTCACTAATCTCTTTCCGTCGTAAAACACTACCGACGAAACAAACCGCGCACGTCTGTCGGACTTTCCCTCGAGATTTTTCAAAAGCTTTTCGTTATTCTTATTATCGTCATGCTCAATACCGGCATAACGCGCCGAATAAACGCCCGGTTCACCGTTTAAGCTGTCCACAATCAAGCCGCTGTCGTCGCTCACAACAGGCTCGCCGCAAGCTTTGTAAATAGCTTTCGCCTTTATTATAGCGTTCTCCTCAAAGGTAGATCCGGTCTCCTCTACTTCTATATCTATTCCCGCATCGGACATAGACAGAATTTCATAGCGGTCACCGAGTAATGCTTTAATCTCTCTGATTTTTCCTTTGTTGGAACTCGCCACAATTAACTTTTGCATTTCGTTCTCCTAAATGTATTTATGATATTATTTTAACAAATTACAACCTTAAAGTCAAACCGAAAACCGCAACAAAAATTTATCACAAAAAATTTTCAAAAACCCATTAAAAGTTATTGACAAATTTTTTGTTTTATTATATACTCATTAAGCGTTGTGAGTGATTGCCCCTTTGCGGATGTGGCGGAATGGCAGACGCGCTAGCCTTAGGAGCTAGTGTCCTCGACGTGGGGGTTCAAGTCCCTTCATCCGCACCATATCATAAACGGCTTATGCGGAAGTGGCTCAGTGGTAGAGCGTTACCTTGCCAAGGTAGATGTCGCGAGTTCGAATCTCGTCTTCCGCTCCAGTTTGTATAAGACGCATGAAAATTGCGTCTTATATAATGAAAAAAATTGTTGTCCGAGCGAGAGAAATCTTACCTCGGGCACACAAAACGGACGATTAGCTCAGTTGGTAGAGCAACTGACTCTTAATCAGTGGGTCCGGGGTTCGAGCCCCCGATCGTCCACCACCTACCCCGATTTGTTCGGGGTTTTATTTTACTCTTAATACTCCGTGGCGTTCGCTTCGCTCGGCTAGCAGTTTGGGTCCGGGGTTCGAGCTCGCCCG
>CAZBTB010000386.1:0-1707 GCA_964494605.1 uncultured Lachnospiraceae bacterium | reverse complement strand
CGATCCGCTGTCGGGCAGAACCTACGTTTATCAGGCTATGCGCGTGACGGGTGCGGGCGATATTACCGAGGACTTTAGTAAGACCATGAGCGGCAAGCTTCCTCAGCGTGTTATTTCCAAAACCGCGCTCGGCGGCTTTTCGTCCTACGGTAACCAGATAGGACTGGCTACAGGCGGCGTTCACGAGCTGTTCAGCGAGGGATATAAGGCTAAGCGTCTTGAAACGGGTTACGTAATCGGCGGCAATAAGGCGGAAAACGTCCGCCGCGAAAAGCCGCAGAAAGGCGACGTTATTCTGCTTGTGGGCGGCGATACGGGTCGCGACGGCTGCGGCGGCGCAACGGGCAGCAGTAAGTCGCATACGGCAAAGTCGGTCGAGACCTGCGGCGCGGAAGTGCAGAAGGGCAATCCGCCAGAGGAGCGTAAGCTTCAGCGTCTTTTCCGTAATCCCGATGCGGCTAAACTGATTATCAAATGCAACGACTTCGGCGCGGGCGGCGTGTGCGTGGCAATAGGCGAGCTCAGCGACGGACTTAACATTTATCTCGACCGCGTAATCAAGAAATACGACGGTCTTACCGCAACCGAGCTTGCTATCTCCGAGAGTCAGGAACGCATGGCGGTCATGGTTAAACCCGCCGACGCGGACAGATTTATAGAGCTTGCCCGCTCCGAAAATCTTAAAGCGGTGCGTGCGGCGGTAGTCACCGACGACGCGCGTCTCAAGATGTTCTACGGCGACGAAACGATAGTGGATATTGCGCGCTCCTTCCTCGACACCAACGGCGTCAAGCAGGAAATGAACGCGACGGTAGTCGATAATTACGACGGATACTTCGACCGTAACGACGAGTTTGCGGCAAAGCTCATTGATAAAAAGGACTACGCAGGCGCGCTCAAAGCCGAGCTTAACCGTCTTGACGTAAGCTCGCAAAAGGGCATGGGCGAGACGTTCGACGGCTCGATAGGAGCGGCAAGCGTGTTTATGCCTTTCGGCGGTGTAAATCAGCTTACCCCGTCCGCGGTCATGGCGTCCAAGCCTCCCGTCGACGGATTTACGCACACGGTTACGGCGTCGAGCTACGCTTGCTATCCGCGGCTAATGATTCATTCTCCGTTTACGGGTGCAATTTATTCGGTGCTTACCTCTATGGCAAAGCTCGTTTCGGCGGGCGTTAAGCACGACACGATACGCTTATCTTTACAGGAATTTTTCAAGCGTTTGGGTGCAAGTCCCGAGCGTTGGGGCGAACCTCTTTCCGCGCTTCTCGGCGCACTCGAGGCACAGCTCGGGTTGAAAGCAGGCGCAATCGGCGGCAAGGACAGCATGAGCGGCACGTTCGAGAATATCGACGTTCCGCCTACCGTGATTTCGTTCGCCATGGGTATCACCGACGACGAAACGATAATCCACAACGTTTTCGATACGAAGGGTAAGCTGTACTTGTTCGGCTTAAAGCGCGACGAGCTTGGTTATCCCGACTTCGGTTACGCGCTTAAAGTATTCGACGAGTTCCATGCGCTTATTAAAGATAAAAAGATTGTCCGTTCGGCGGTTGTCGAAGAAGGCGGTTACGCTACGGCTGTAGCTAAGTCGCTTGTAGGCAGCGGATTCGGAGCTAAGCTGAATGAAAACGCTCAAATGTTCAAGTCTCTTTACGGCGACTTGATTGCGCTGAGTAGCGACGTTATCGACAGCAAGTTTGC
>CAZBTB010000385.1:0-1707 GCA_964494605.1 uncultured Lachnospiraceae bacterium | reverse complement strand
ACTTTCTTTCTCATATATATTAACCTCCTTAAATTAACCCTTTAATCCGCCTAAAGAGACGTTTTTCAAAATGCCTTTATAACATGCCGCATACAAAATCAACGGCGGAAGTGCGGACAAAATCGTCGCCGCCATAAGAATATCCATTCTCGCCTTGTAAACCATATCGCGGTTGAACAGGTATATGCCCGTCGCAAGCGTGGGCAGTTTGGGCATAAACAGCAGCGCGGTGTTGTAGTCGTTCCAGATAGCTACCATTTGCATAATAAGTAACGCCGTTATCGTGCCCTTGGCAAGAGGCAGCATAACTCTGAATAACACGGTAAAGTGATTGGCTCCGTCTATCTGCGCCGCTTCGGCGTAGTTCCATGATATTCCTCTGAAGCATGCGCACATATAGAGGTTGAGCGAACCGAATCCGCCGAAATAAGCGATTAGAATCAAAGGCGAATTCATGAATCCCAAGGCTTTGTACAAAGCATATTGGCTGGGAAGCGAGCCGACGATGGGCAGCGTCATAATTATAAGGTTAATGCCGATAAGCACGCTTCTGCCTACGAACTTATACTTCGTGACCGCGTACGCCATAAGCGTACCGCCCATGATGTTTAATATACTTCCGCCGAACACAAGCCACAGCGAGTTGAATATCATGCCCAACATGTTCGTGCCGTCCACTTCAAGAAGTCTGAAAGCGTCTAAATAGTTTTTAATCTGCCAGGTTTTGGGAAACGACCAAGGGTTTAAGATCAAATCCTCGTGCGTCTTACACGCCGCCATTGCGCCCCATAGAAACGCTATTACGTACGTGCTTGCCAAAAGTCCCAGTATTACGGTCGCTATCATGCAAACGACTTTTTCACTGCCCGACCGACGCGTCATCAAATCTTTCGCTTTTTTAAACTTAATCTGTTTCGTCTCAATCATCTTTCCGCTCTCCTCAGTACTCTACGTCCTCGATCTTGTTAAGCAACCATCTTACAAAAAACACTATAGGTATAGTCAGAACCGAGAAGCACACGCCCACGCACGCCGCATAATTGTATGTATTTGACGTTTCTATTCTGCCGCCGCTAAGCACTTTCGAGAATATCAAGTACGATATGGTGTTGGTGTTTCCCGCACCGCCGGTGAGCAACAGAATCTCTCCGCTCGAAGTGAATATTCCCGTGAGCTTAAGAAGCAGCAGCGTTCCGATAGTGGGAAACAGCAACGGAACTATTATGCTGACAAGCTCCCTGTACCAGGTAATGCCGTCGAGCTTGCCCGCCTCGAGCAATTCCAGAGGAATACGCGAAAACGCTCCGCCGTATATTACGAAATTGCCCGCAATTCCGAACCATACGGAGTACATCATTACCGTACTAAGCGCAAATCGGTTTTCTTCGAGCAGCACGTACACTTCGTCCGTGCGACCGAAAAACTGCATCATTTTTACTATCGGTCCGTTAATACCTACGACTTCTTTATACAGTGTCGCCCAAACGACGGAAGACACGATGGAGGGCAAAAAGAATACCAGCTGGAAAATCTTATAACCGTGTATTTTTTTGAACATAAAATAAGAAGTCAAAAACGAAATAGGAAACAACACCAGTCCAAGTAGGAAAAATTTGAACGTATTACCTAAAGCTATCTTCAGCTCGCTGGTACTGCCCTCTCCGAAAAACTGATTGTAAACGTTTTTGAAGTTATCGAGCGTCCAAT
>CAZBTB010000384.1:0-1709 GCA_964494605.1 uncultured Lachnospiraceae bacterium | reverse complement strand
GGCTAAAGCAGGCGGTAAGCACGTTACGCCCGAGACAACAGAAGAGAAAATCGCAACCGTAGAAGCTGCCGAGACCGTTACCGAAGTAACCGAAACTCCGGTTGAAGAAAAGGCTCAAGAGAAAGAACAGAAAGAAGAGAAATAACATTTCGCTTTTCGGTTCTTAAAATCAAATCCTCCTCATATAATTACAGAGTAATTGCGAGGAGGATTTTTTTATGCGGACAAACGACGGAACGGTTGAAAAAAAGAGCAGCTATATATTCGAAATGCTCAAGGCGCTTATCGTTGCGCTGATAATAACTCTGGCATTGGTGCTTGTCGCCGCGCTTGTTATTAAGCTTTTCAATATTCCCACCGATTATGTGGGAATTATCAATCAAGTGATAAAGGGAGTTTCGATATTCTTATCCGCGCTTATCTGCTTAAGACAAAAGAGCGGCGGCTTTATCCGCGGAATTATCTTGGGCATTTTATATATTTTGTTGTCATACGTTGTGTTTTCTTTGTTTAACGGCTCGTTTACGTTCGGTATAAGCCTTCTTAACGACGCTGTACTGGGCGCTGTTACGGGGTTAATCAGCGGAATTATCGCCGTCAATCTCAGAAAATAATTTAAGACGCGTAAAACAGTTGCCAAAATTTGTGCATTGTGATACAATAATATAGATATCTATCGCATAAATTTCGGAGGCAAATCACTATGAAACACATCAAAGTTGTCGCTAAGTCGACCATTTGCAGAGACAAGGGAACCGGTTGCGGAGAATGCCAGGCAAGCTGCCAGTCCGCTTGCAAAAC
Organism: uncultured Lachnospiraceae bacterium; assembly: GCA_964494605.1. GTDB lineage: Bacteria > Bacillota > Clostridia > Christensenellales > Pumilibacteraceae > UBA10677. The sequence continues at coordinate 908 of CAZBTB010000384.1, read as the reverse complement.
CAGCTGCACGGTAGGAAACCAGTCCTGCGAGCAAAAGATTAACAGAATCGAAAAAGAAGACGTCAGATAAATAATGGTTCACGCGTTTGACTGCCTCGGGCACAGCTTCCTGCTGGATGTCGAAAGCGGTTCGGTATTTATAGTCGACTCGCTCACAAAAGCTCTTATCGAGAATAAAAATTCTCCCGTTGATTTCTCAAAGGGGGAATTTTCCCGTTATACTATGACCGAAATCGCCGAGGCTCAGGCGGAAATCGACGCGCTGACGGAAGAGGGAGTTCTGTATTCGCCCGAGCCCGAGCACGCAAAGCCCGTTTATAACGGCGTTGTAAAGGCGATGTGCCTTAATATTTCGCATATGTGCAACCTTAGGTGCGAGTACTGCTTCGCCGACGGCGGCACGTACAGCGGCAAGGCATCCAACATGAGTTTGGAAGTCGCGAAAAAGGCTATTGACTTTCTGATCGAAAAGAGCGGAAACCGTCGCAATCTCGAAGTCGACTTTTTCGGCGGAGAACCGTTATTGAACCTCGACGTTGTAAAAAAGACGGTTGAGTACGGGCGTTCGCTCGAAAAGGAAAAGAACAAAAACTTCCGCTTTACGATTACAACAAACGCCATGCTTCTCGACGACGAGACGATTGAGTTTTTCAACCGTGAGATGTATAACGTCGTTATCAGTATAGACGGAAGAGAATCTGTCCATAATTCGGTAAGAAAGACCGCGCTCGGCGGAGATTCGTTTGATACCGCAATGAAAAACGCGCTTAACTTTAAGCGGAAGCGCAAGGGACAGTATTATATTCGCGGAACTTATACGGCGCTCAATAAGGACTTTTCTAAAGATGTGCTGTATCTGAACGACTGCGGTTTCGACCAGATTTCCATAGAACCGGTCGTGCTTCCCG
>CAZBTB010000383.1:0-1712 GCA_964494605.1 uncultured Lachnospiraceae bacterium | reverse complement strand
TCTCGGCTTTTGCGTAAACCTTTTCCACCGTCACTTCGGCTCTTTCGGTCAATGCGGCAAGATGTTCTTTCATTGTCTCGGCATCCGAATAATCGTGAATATCGAACAAATCGGTTTTATGCCCGTGATAACCGCCGCTTACGTCCACGCACGGACGCGTCGGGTCTAGCGCCTTCGTCATAGCGTATACCGCGTCGATAAAGCGCACGTCGCGCACTTTCCTCGGATCGGACAAGCTCTCCCACGTTTCGTTTAGCGGACACCACGTTATTATGCTAGGATGATTGAAATCTCGTTCTATCGCTTCCGTCCACTGACTCAGAAACACTCCCAATCCGTCAAGGTCGCCGTATTCCATTCCCCAGCTCGGAAACTCGCCCCACACCATGTGTCCGTGCAAATCGCAGTAGTATAAAAACTTCGGGTCGAATATCTTCTGGTGCAGCCTCGAGCCGTTAAACCCAAGCTCCCTCGCAAGCAATACGTCGCGCTCGAGCTCCTTCTCGTCGGCGGCTGTGTATACGCCCTTCGGATAATACCCCTGGTCGAGCACAAACCGCTGAAACACACTCTTGCCGTTGAGCAAAAACTTGCTTCCCTCGTACCTTACTTCGCGAAGTCCGAAATAACTCTCAACACGGTCATTTCCAAACTTTACGCTCACGTCGTACAGCTCGCCTTTTCCTTCTTCCCACAAATGCCGCTCGGACAGAGGTATATCTAATTTCATGCGGTGCTTAATATATCCGCAAGCCTGCCCTACGACCTTACCGCGGTACGATACCGTGACTTTCGCGTTGCCCTCGCCCTCTACCGTAAGCTCGACGCCCACTGCCGTATTGTCCGGATCGGGCAGAAATCTTATATTCTTTATGTAGTCCTTAGGCGTTGTTTCCAGCCATACCGACTGCCATATTCCCGTTACGCGCGTATAAAAGCAACCGTGGGATTCCCGCCTTTCGGACTGTTTTCCGCTCGGTAAAGGCTTGCTTACGTCGTCTTTGACCTTTACTTCGATAAGATTCTTTCCTACCTTGCAAAGCGGTGCAATATCCGCTCCGAAGGGCGTGTATCCGCCTAAGTGTTTCACCGCCAAGCGCCCGTTTACGTAAACCTCAGCCTCGTAATCCACCGCTCCGAAGTTTATAACAAGTCTGTTCTTAAGCTCCTCGCCCGAAAGCTCGAGTTCTTTGCGGTACTCGCATTCTTTGATAAAATCGGTATAGTGAATACCCGAAAGCTCGCTCTCGGGACAAAACGGCACGTTGATTGCCTGCCAAGCCTTGCCGTCAAACGAAAATTCCCATCCGTCGTTTATGATTCTGTAATTGTCTCGCCGCTTAATAGGATTAGGATGCATTTTTTCGCACTTACCGCCCTTTGAATTTCTTTTTATACCCGCTTGCGGGTCGGAATATTTTTCCGCAATCCTATTAGTGTTGTTTTATTTGCTATGCTAGCATAGCAAATAACCCCATGGGGTTACGAAAAATTGTTGACTTAACGTGACAATCCCGCCGTCTTTTGATAGTTTTCCGCTTTTTGGAACTATTTATCCGCGCAGAGATTTGTCTTTCCTCTCCGAATAAACCTATATACCTGCTTATTCTTCGATTATCTATATTCTAACACACAAATTTACGCTTGTCAATACCCAACCCACTACCGATTTTTGAGTTTTTGCTCAGTTTTATTTTCCACTTTTCGGAAAG
>CAZBTB010000382.1:0-1717 GCA_964494605.1 uncultured Lachnospiraceae bacterium | reverse complement strand
TAAAAATAGGACGCATTGCCGCTCATTTGCTCGAATTCCTCGTAATAATGCTTTGGAACAATCAACACTGCCGCGTGAGCAGGGATAGACGGATCGGGTATGCTCGAGCCGTAGTGCGCAAAATACCCGGGCACAAACGTAATTTGTCCCGCTTCGAGCAGGAATCGCTCGGCTCCTATGTAAAAATTCATTTTTCCGCTTATAAGATACGTTATTTCTATGCTTTGATGAAAATGCGGACTCATGTAGCGTAGGTCGCGGTAAACGCAGTTTATCGTGTGTACGACGTCGCGTTCCGGCTCGTAACGGGCTTTGATATCCATAGTTACTCCAAAATGACAATATTTGCAACAAAAACTGCAATATTTGCATTGAAAAAGACAATATATAATGTTATTATATATCCATAAGGCAATTATGTCAATAACTTTAGAGAGGTAAAAAATGAAAATTGCTATTATAGGTTACGGAAGCCGCGGCGGAAACGTGTATGCAAAAGAGTTTTGCGGCGAGAGAGGAATAGAGCTTGCTGCGGTCTGCGATAAGCGCCGACACAGATTGGACACGGCGCAGAAGGAGTACGGCGTTAAGCCCGAGAACTGCTATTTGTCCGATAAGGAGTTTTTCTCTAAAGGAAAGCTTGCCGACCTGTTGGTCGTAGCAACAATGGATAAGGATCATTACGGACATGCTGTCTCGGGCCTTAAAGCAGGTTACGACCTTTTGCTTGAAAAGCCTATTGCCGATACGCTTGAGCGTTGCGTGGAAATAGTGGACCTGGCTCGGAAGTTGAACCGCAAGGTGTTCATTTGTCATGTGCTCCGTTATGCGCCCTTCTTTGCATATATCAAAAGCGAGCTCGAAACGGGTAAGTACGGCAAGGTTTCCACAATCAATATGACGGAAAACGTCGCGTACTGGCACCAGTCGCACAGTTACGTGCGCTGGCAGTGGGGCAACGTCGAAAAGAGTACGCCCATGCTGCTTGCCAAGTGCTGTCACGACCTAGATATTATCAGTTGGTTTATGGATGCCAACAAGTGCACTGCGGTCAACTCCTTCGGCTCGCTCGACTACTTTACCGAGAAAAACGCGCCCGAGGGCTGTGCGGCTTATTGCTGCGACTGCAAGTATCAGGATACGTGCCTGTTCGATAACCTTAACCTTTACAAGGGTAAGCTCAAAGGTTGGATAAACGAAACGCACGAATATTTCGGCGATCCGAACAGCGAAGAGGATTTAAAGAAGTTCTTCGAGGATAAGAAAAATCCGTTTTCGCGCTGCGTATATAAGTGCGACAACACTGCGGTCGATCATCAGGTTGTAAACATGCTTTACGCCGACGGTGCAACCGCACATCTTACCATGACGGCGTTTGCGGACGACTGTTACCGCGAGATTCACGTTCACTGCCAAAAGGGCGATATCTACGGCAATATGAAAGACGACGTTTTACAGTGCAACATTTACGGCGGAGAGCACAAGACCGTTGACGTCGGCAAGCTCACCGACGGAGTTTACGGTCACGGCGGCGGAGACTCAAGGCTTGTCGGAGATATCGTTGCGTATTACGAGGGCGGTGACAGCAAGGGCGCGACTACTATAGAAAAGTCGTTCGTAAGCCACAACATCGGTTATGCCGCGGAAGAGTCGAGAGCGAACGGCGGCAAGCTCGTGAAAATCAAATAGCGGAAATTTAAGAAAAGCAAGGAAAGAA
>CAZBTB010000381.1:0-1719 GCA_964494605.1 uncultured Lachnospiraceae bacterium | reverse complement strand
CGGAATAACTATCCGCCCCAAGTCGTCGATTCTTCTTATGATTCCGTTTGTTTCCATGTTTATAAACGCGGCTTTACTACCGCTTTCCTCCTCGAAAGTAGTTTCTGCCGTTTGTGTATTTTTATTCCATATATTTGAATATATTTTATCGAACTTGACAAAGTACTCTACTAAATGTTATACTACATACATGAGTAAACGCGCAAAAATAACACTTTCGGGCACCGGAACGCCCGTAACCGACGAGCACGGGAAATACACCGAGCACGGCGGCAAGCATTCGTTAATGTTCACCGACGGCGAATGTTCGTACTTTATTACCGCTTCCGAAAACGAGTTAACCGTCAAAAAGCGCGGAAATCTCGAGTATTCTATGACTTTCGACAAAAAATTCGCCACAAGCATAGACATAATCACCGATTACGGCACTCTCAGTGATATTATTTTAACAACCCACAAGCTTAATCTCCGCTTGTCGGACAACACGCTTGAAATATCGGCACACTACACTCTCAGCTCGGACGCCCACCCAAAAACCATTTGCGTAAATTGCACAATACTCGATTAATTCGACATAATACATACAAAAAAGACCGACGTCAAAGCGGTCTTTTTTATAAAACATACTTCGGTCGCAAAGTCCTGCTCGTCGCTGGGATTCAAGCGCGTTGCGCAAAACTTTTTTAATCGGTGGAGATATTGCTCAGGTCGCAATCATAGATTGTTCCCCGCTTTGGCTAAAAACAATTCACAGGATTGTTTTTACGGCACTACCGTGCCGCCGCGTCGCGCTCGTCGGCTCACGCCTCACTCGGAATGACAACTGTAGCCCGTGCACTGTAATGTCATTTCGAACGCGCAGCGGAGAAATCTCCGCTTATTACAAAGCGTTGCGGGGGTTCGGGGACACAGTCGCAAGTGTCCCCGACGTGCTTTTGTGCTACTTTTGGCACGCGTCCAAAAGTAGCGACTTTTCTTTATTTTGAAAAATAAGAAAAAAGAAAAATTATTCCCATTCGATGGTTGCCGGGGGCTTGCTTGTAATGTCGTAAACAATGCGGTTGATATGCTTAACCTCGTTGACGATACGGGTGGAAATCTTTTCGAGAACGTCGAAAGGAATACGCGCCCAGTCTGCCGTCATGCCGTCGACGCTGGTAACTCCGCGAAGAGCCAACGTGTAGTCGTAGGTGCGTTCGTCACCCATAACGCCTACGGTACGGGTGCCCGTAAGAACGGCAAAGTACTGCCAGATATCACCCTCGAGTCCCGCTTTTGCAATCTCGTCGCGGAAAATAAAGTCGGCATCCTGCAAAATTTCGACCTTGTCCTTCGTTACCTCGCCCATGATACGGATACCTAATCCGGGGCCGGGGAACGGCTGACGCATTACAATGGAAGCAGGCAAGCCGATTTCGAAACCGCACTTACGAACCTCGTCCTTAAACAGGTCTCTGAGCGGTTCGACAATTTCCTTAAAGTCGACAACGGAGGGAAGTCCTCCGACGTTGTGGTGGCTCTTAATCGTCGCACTGTGACCTAAGCCGCTTTCGATAACGTCGGGGTAAATCGTACCCTGTACAAGGTAATCGACAGCGCCTATCTTTTTTGCTTCTTCCTCGAACACGCGAATAAACTCGCCGCCTATGATCTTGCGCTTTTTCTCGGGTTCGGTAACACCCTTGAGTAGTCCTAAGAAACGGTCGGAAGCATCCACCT
>CAZBTB010000380.1:0-1728 GCA_964494605.1 uncultured Lachnospiraceae bacterium | reverse complement strand
TGAGCGCGCACCTACCGCCGTGTACGAAAGCAAATCGTCACAGTAAACGGTGTTGTCGGGATAAAGCATTTCGTCGGCGGCAGACAGCCCCGTTTCGGACATAATACGCACGTACATATGACGAATCGCCAAAATGCCTGCTTGAATATCCGTAACCTTCTTATGCGGGTCGGGGCTGTGAAGCATTCCTTTATAACCTTCACCGCGTGTTCTGGGTTTGTTTGTATAAATCCTTGGAACAATAAAAATTTTGTCTTTGACCTTATCAAAAACCTTAGCCAAACGGTTAGCGTAATCGCAAACCGAATCCTCGTTGTCGGCAGAACAAGGACCTATAATAAGCAGCAAACGCTTATCTTTGCCCGAAATAATATCCTTAATTATTGCGTCGCGCTTTAGCTTTTCTTTCTTTTGCGCATCCGTTAGTTTAACTGTTTCTCTCGCCTCTTCGGGACTCATTATTGTGCGTACTTCTTCAAACATGTTTCTATTGTCTCCGTATATATGTTATGACTTTTTCTCCGATTTTACCAGTGCGCCGCGGAGCTCGTTTCGGTTGGTTTGAATCGTGTCCAGCGTGGCTCGGAAAAATGTATCCGCATCGCCGAACATCGAGTCAAGATGCTCTTTGGTCTTTTGTACAAGCGTATCGCAATTTCTGTAAGCGTTGTCTATAATTTCCCGCCCTTGCTTTTCTGCAAGTTTGACTATTTCCGAATTCTCGGACAAGTGCGCCGCTCGTTCCTCTGCTTCTTTTATGATGTTACGTGCAACCATGTCCGCATTCTCAAGAATTTTCTCACGGCTCTTAATTACCGTTTCGGCTTCGTTGAGTGCATTCGGTAATAATTGCTTGATCTGATTGAACAGCTCCGTGCAACGGTTTAGGTCCACGCGCCTGTTAAACAGTCCTTTGCGTCCGTTAAGTTCATCGTCAAGCTCTGTTATCAATTCGGTTAAGCTCATGCCAAAATATCTCCTATTTTATTTCGGCGATTGCCTCCTTCCGAACATACTTTTCAATGTCTCCGCCAAGCTCCGTAATATCGCGAACAAGTGAGCTTGAAATATGCGCATACTCGTTACCCGACATAAAATAACACGCCTCTATACTGCTGTCCTGCGACTTGTAAATATTAAAAAGGTTGTGTTCGTAATCAAAATCGGTAGCGTTTCTGAGCCCGCGAACCATTACGCCGATACCGTTCTCACGCATAAAGTCAACCAAAAATCCTTTAAACGGAACGACAACAACGTTTTTGATTCCCGAAAGGGAAAGCTTTGCGATTTTTACGCGCTTTTTGATATTGTATCTACAAGACTTTGACTGATTACCGTCGGCAACCGCAATATAGAGCTTAGAAAACTGTTTTGAAGCTCGCACAGCAATTTCGTAATGCCCGAGTGTAAACGGATCGAATGTTCCGGCAAAAACCGCCTTACTATTCAAGTTTGGCGGTTTTTTAATTAAGCTTTAAAATTGCAATATGAAACATTTTTCATATACGGCAGCACTTCATCTCTTGATAATATACTTTTAATGCTTGAATCCCAAGGGTTTACAAGAGTTATGTTATTATTATCTATAGATTGTATAGACCAGGCATGTTTTGATACAAGCTCTACATCCTTGCCGTTAATATCTTTCACAACGGCATTTGTTCCGTCTTTTTGGGTATCAAATGCAGTGCTTGCCCAAAAATCCGTATTTGATAGCTTATCTAATGT
>CAZBTB010000379.1:0-1739 GCA_964494605.1 uncultured Lachnospiraceae bacterium | reverse complement strand
GCCTTCGGAGTATAACGACAAAAGTAAGCCGAATTACCGCGGCAACTGGTATGCTAACCCCGGCGTTACGGATACGGTGGGAGCGGGACAGATTTGCTACACTGCGCACGGCAACCCCGACGACTATAAGCTGATGGTGGACGCAGTAGCCGCAAGGATAATCAAAGAGTTAGACGCGAACGGGAGCAAAAAGGTCATTTCTTTTTCGCAAGAGGACATAAGACCCAACTGCACTTGCCCGAAGTGTACCGAGAACACGGCTAAGTACGGCGGAGCGTATTCGGCTAACGTTATAATGTTTCTCAACGACGTTGATAGGATTGTTTACGACCACTATCTCAAATCGGCAGGCGGCGACAAAAACAAAATGCGCGATTACAATATTCTGTTCTTTGCCTATACGTTCAATCTTAAGCCGCCGACGGTAACGGACGGCGAGGGCAGACAGACGCTTGCGGATCCTAAGGTAAAATGCCGTAAGAACGTGGGCGTATATATAGCGCCGATATTCGCGAATTACTACTACAGCTTTTATGAGAAAGGCGAGCTTGCCAACGCTCCCATTGCCGAAAATATACGCGGCTGGGGCTTGTGTACCGACGTTATATATTACTGGCTGTACGAAACAAACTTCAGTCATTATCTGTTCCCCTTCAATACGTTCGACACGATGATAGAAACTTACCGTTTCTGCCGTGAGCTTAGCGGAGCTTACATGTATAACGAGGGGCAGCACAACAACGGCGCAGTTACCGCTTTCGGACGGTTCAAGGAGTATTTCAATTCAGTGGCAACGTTTGACGTCAACGCCGATTACGGAAAAATCGCAGACGACTTTTTCCGTAATTATTTCCGTGACGCCGCCGAGCCGATGCGCGAAATGTTCGACGGGATACAGAGCAGGTGCCGCGAAATCGAAAACGAATATCCGCTCATTACTTCGCTTTACGGTAAGTTCTTCGGCGAGTGTTTATCGGGCGAGGACAAAGCAATGCGGAAAAAGTTTGACGAGTTGCAGCTGCGCTGCAGAAAGCTCGAACGGGACAATATGATGTTTGCGGGCGGCGGAGTGTATTCGGATCTGGCGGAAGGACATTACTGGACGCGAGCGAATTTAGATATGTGGCTTGGGCTTATCGATAAGGCGTACGCTTCTATAGAGCACTACCGCGAAACCGACAAGCAAGCATACGAAACGCTGGAAAATCACATTACGCTCGAAAGCATATTTCCGCGTTACGCAATGTTAGAGCTGCACGCCGGCGCTTATGCTCCCGACGAGCGACAAAGGCGACGAAAAGAGTTCAGACGAGACTGCGAACGGCTGGGAATAACGCGAGTTTCGGAATGCAGTTCGATGAAAAATGTTTGGTTAAAATGGGAAATAGATTTCCCGAATAAATAAAAAGGAGAAAAATGATTATGAAAAAGAAGAGTTTGTTGTGTGTACTTGTCGCGCTTCTTCTGGCGTTCAGTTTGAGTGTATTCGGCTGTGCGCCTGAAAGCGCCGAACCTGACCCGCCGCCGCAACCGTCGGTAAGTATAAGCCGAGCAAGTGCGAGACTTGACTTGTACGAAACGCTTACGCTCACCGCAAGTAAGGAGAACACCGACGAAGAAATCGTATGGACTTCGTCCGACACGTCGGTGGCTACGGTAAATAACGGCGTAGTCGCGTCGGTGTCCGTCGGTAACGCTACGATTACCGCGTCTGCCGGCGGTGCAAGTGCAAGCTGTGC
>CAZBTB010000378.1:0-1749 GCA_964494605.1 uncultured Lachnospiraceae bacterium | reverse complement strand
CTACCCGAAAGTCCGATTTTCCGAAACAGTCCGTCCGTCATGAATGCGACGCGGCTTATGTACCCGCTGTCCTCCATAAGTGCGAGGAAGAAAAACAAAAGCACGACCTGCGGCAGAAATTTAAGCACGCCTAAAACCCCGAGAATTATTCCCTCTCCCACAAGTCCCACTATCCAATCGGGCGTATTTATGCCCGTAAGTCCTTTTACGGTCGGCTCGTAAATAAAGCGCGTAGTCAACCAATCCAAAAGCTCACTCAGCCAGTTTCCTACAAGTCCGAACGTCACGAAGAATACCGCGCACATTATAAGCAGGAAAATAGGCAATGCCGCATACTTATTTAAAACTACCCTGTCAATGCGGCTGTATGCCTGCATGTACGACTTGGAATTATTTTTGTGCATATCGTGGTGACGCTTATGCTTTTCTTCGCTCTTGTCTAAGTAATCGGAAGCCTCACCTTCGGTTTCGAGCGGAACGCTGTGTTTAATATGCTCGTGCATTTCGTGGTGCTCGTCGGAGACAGCCTTACTCACCGAGCCTTCGGTTATCATATCGATAAACTCGTAGCGCGCCTGAGCAACCTTAGGCTGCCAATCGCCCATAGCTGCAAGCACCTTTTTCTGGTCGTCGTTAAGCTCGAGTTTTTCGAGAACGAATTCGTCGTTTTCAAGTACTTTTATTGCCGCCCACTTGGACTTAAATCCCGCTTTCGTTGCATTCGCTCCGATAATAGACACAACGTCGTCGAGCGGCAACTTATTTAAATATGTAAGCTCTACGGTATTACCCTTAAAGTGCTCGATATAATCGAGCGACACGTCCATCAGTAAATGCACGTCGCTGTGATATTTCGCGCTCATCGGAATAATCGGAACCTTCAAAAAGCTCTCGATTTTGCGGTAGTTGAGCACTTTGCCCTGTTTTTTCAGCTCGTCCATCATGTTGATAACAAGCACTAGCGGAACGTCAAGCTCCAATAACTGAAGCGTAAGATAAAGATTGCGCGCAAGGTTATTGACCTCGCAAACGCTTACGATCAAATCGTTTTTACCCGACAGAACGTTGTCGCGGGTTATGCCCTCTTCGTAGCTGTAAATCGTAAGAGAATACAGACCCGGCAAATCCACCATATTGACGGTATGGTGGTCGTACATTATAGACTTGCTTACTTCGCTTACCGTTACGCCGTGCCAATTGCCGACGTGCTCGAGCGAATGGGTAATTCTGTTGTAAAGACTGGTTTTTCCTACGTTTGGATTGCCGGTAAGAGAAATAGTATATTCCATGTTACTTCTCCTCCGTGATACCTATAAGCGACGCCGCGTCCTCGCGGAGCGCTACCAAAAAGCCGCGCAGTCCGACAAGTATCGTTCCGCCGAAAGGTGCGGTATGCGCTACGTAAATTTTACAGTCGGGAGTAAACCCCATATCAAGCAAACGGCGTTTCTCGTTGCCCGCGCCTCCCACTTCGGTAACCTTATATACTTTATCTATGCGGGCGTCTAACAGAGTCATAATATATGCGGCTTTACTCCTTGATCCTTTTTTCGAATTCGGCTATAAACTCAATAAACGTCGTCACGTCCCTGAACTGACGGTAAACCGACGCAAACCTTATATACGCAACCTGGTCAAGCTCTTTAAGTCCGTCCATGACGTACTCGCCGATCTTGGCTGTCGGTATTTCCTGCTCGAGCGAATTGTATATTTTCTTCTCGATGTCGGCAACAAGCTTATCGATGTCGT
>CAZBTB010000377.1:0-1750 GCA_964494605.1 uncultured Lachnospiraceae bacterium | reverse complement strand
GTTTCGGTAAACTCCGACGGCTCGGCAACAGTTGCCGTGGATTTACCGGACGGCGATTGGATTTACGGTTATCTTTTGACTTTCGGAGACTCCGCGAGAGTAATCGGTCCTGACTTTATCAGAAAAGGATTACTGAATCGCGTAAAAAATATTTCGGAATTTTATAAAACCTGACATACAGTTGTCCTGTTTTGTGTGCTATAATTTTATGAGCAAAGGAGGTTATGAAAATGCCGAGACCTACAAACAAAGAGGAGTTATTAAAAGCAGCTAATGAAATGTTTGACAAACTGTTTTCGCTAATTGACGGAATGAGCGAAGAGGAGCAGACTGCAAGTTTCGTTTTTGAGGATAGGGATAAGAACGTGCGCGACGTGCTTGTGCATCTTTACGAGTGGCATAAACTGCTAATCGAATGGCTGGAAAACAATATGGCAGGCAAACAAGTACCGTTTTTACCGTTGCCGTATAATTGGAAAACCTATCCCGCAATGAACGTTGAGTTTTGGAAGAAGCACCAAAACACGCCTTACGAGCAATCACGTGAAATGCTCAAAGAAAGTCACTGTAAGGCTATTGCGCTTATCAAAACGCTGACAGACGAACAGTTGTTTACCAAAAAGTTATATCCGTGGACAGGAACGAGCAATATAGGAAGCTACTGTATTTCGGTAACGTCTTCGCACTACGATTGGGCTATGAAAAAGCTAAAAAGGCATATAAAAGAATTTCGTGCAATTAAGGAGAATTAGTATGGCATATTCATTTAATAAAGTAACGGTACGAACGGATAATTCAGAGGCGGGAATGGCGAAAATCGCCGAGCTTTGGCAGGATATTATGACGGGCAAAGTTCCGTTTGATTTTATCGAAAACGGTCAGCCCGTTAAAGGACTTTCGCCCGTATCCGAATACTCGAATTACGAAAGCGACGAAAATGGCAAATACGATTTGTCGGTCATGAGCGTTACGGTCGGATTTTTTGCCGAAATGGAAGCAAAGACAGCGTCGGGCAAATATGTCAAAATAGACGAGAGCGGCGAAAATATTTTCGTGTGTGCAAACAAGGCCTGGCAAAAGGTATGGGAATTGAGCGCGTGCGGAAAAATCAACCGCGCGTTTACATCTGATTATGAGAGTACGGTTCCCGCCGAGTACTGTAAAGACGGCAAGGCGCATTGTTATCTGTATATAGCGGTAAAGTAATTATGGCGTTCGATTTTAAGAAGGAATACAAAGAGTTTTATATGCCGCCGAAAACGCCGACGTTGGTTGACGTTCCCAAATGCAACTATATTGCGGTCAGGGGAAGCGGCGACCCGAATACAGAGAACGGCGAGTATAAAGCCGCAATCGGATTATTGTACGGGATAGCTTTTACTATTAAGATGAGCTACAAGGGCAGTCACAGGATAGAAGGTTATTTCGAGTACGTCGTTCCGCCGCTTGAGGGATTGTGGCGGTATAACGGGCAGGAGACTTTTTCCTATGCGAATAAGGAAAAATTCAAGTGGGTTTCCATGATAAGATTGCCCGATTTTGTGACTGAGACGGATTTCGATTGGGCGGTAGCCGAAGCTTCGGCAAAGAAAAAGACCGATTTTTCCAAGGTTGAATATTTTTGCTACGACGAAGGAATGTGTGTACAATGTATGCACATAGGCAGTTACGACGACGAACCGGCTACGATTGCGTCAATGCACGAATTTGCACGCGGTAAGGGTTTTGCGGTGGATTTGGGCGAGCGTCG
>CAZBTB010000376.1:0-1758 GCA_964494605.1 uncultured Lachnospiraceae bacterium | reverse complement strand
GTCCGAGCTCGTCGCCCTCGTTAAGCTTTTTTTCAACGTCTCTGAAGTCAGACTTTCCGCATATTCCTTCAACGCCGCACTTTTTATTAAGATAGTTTGTCGCTTCGTGAATATCAAAGCCCTTCTTTTCCATTAAGAACTCAATCACAGCCGGATCGATGTCACCGCAACGCGTGCCCATAACCAAGCCTTCAAGCGGCGTAAGTCCCATGGAAGTATCCACGCACTTTCCGTTCTTGACCGCACTGACACTTGCCCCGTTGCCCAAATGGCAAACAACAAGCTTAAAGTCTTTTCTGCCCATTAGCTTTGCCGCTTCGCCCGAAACAAACAAATGGCTTGTTCCGTGGAAACCGTACTTACGGATCTTATATTGCTTGTAATCGGCGTACGGAATAGCGTACATATACGCATAATCAGGCATAGTCGAATGGAAAGTAGTATCGAACACGGCAACCTGCGAAGCGTGCGGCATTGCCTTCATGCAAGCTTTAATTCCCATAATGTTGGGCGGCATGTGTAAAGGTCCGAGATCGATATTACTTTCGATCTTTTTGAGTACTTCGTCGTTAATGAGCGCGCTGTCCTTAAAGTCCTCGGCGCCGTGAAGTACGCGGTGTCCGACGGCTGCTATTTCGCTCATATCCGAAATAACGCCCATTTCTTTATCAATCAATGCGTTAAGCACTGCAGCGATTGCCTCGGAGTGCGTGGGCATGGGGGTAACAACCGTAAATTCTTTTTCGCCCTTTTTATGCACCAACTGAGAACCGTCTTGAGCTATGCGTTCGCACACACCTTTAGCCAAAACGCTCTCGTTATCCATTTCGATAAGCTGATATTTAAGCGACGAACTCCCCGCGTTAACAACTAAAATTTTCATTATCTCACCTATCCTTTTACAATTAAAGTGCCTGCAAAGCGGTCATTGCAACTACGTTGACAACATCGTCCACCGAGCAGCCGCGCGACAAATCGTTTACAGGTTTATTAAAGCCCTGGCAAATAGGTCCGATTGCCTCTGCTCCGGCTAAACGCTGAACAAGCTTGTAGCCGATATTTCCCGCCTGCAAATCGGGGAACACCAAAACGTTTGCTTTACCCGCAACCGAACTTCCGGGTGCTTTAAGAGAAGCAACCGACTCGACAAGCGCGGCATCCGCCTGCAACTCGCCGTCAACATTAAGGAAAGGCGCTTGCTCGCAAACAAGCTTAGTAGCCGTTGCGACCTTATCGACAAGCTCGTGCTTTGCACTGCCCTTAGTAGAGAACGAAAGCATAGCAACCCTCGGCTCGATACCGGCAATCTTCTTTGCGCTGTCGGCAGATGCTATAGCAATAGCCGCGAGCTGTTCAGCGGTGGGATTGGGGTTAACCGCACAATCTCCGAATACCAAAACGCCGTTTTCGCCGTACTTGCTGTTGCCCGGCATAATCATAATAAAGCAACTGCTGACCGTGGAAATTCCGGGAGCAGTTTTGATTATCTGCAAAGCGGGACGAAGTACGTCACCGGTTGCATTTATCGAACCCGCAACCATTCCGTCGGCTTTACCGGATTGTACAAGTAATACGCCAAGATAAAGGGGATTTTTAACAAGTTTATTAGCTTGTTCCATATCCATACCCTTGGCTTTTCGGAGTTCGAACAATAAATTTGCATATTCGGATAAATCCGCAATGCTCGGATCGAGTATTTCCACTCCCTTAAGATTTACATCGGGACATTTTTTCGCCATAACTTCGGGATTACCGATA
>CAZBTB010000375.1:0-1758 GCA_964494605.1 uncultured Lachnospiraceae bacterium | reverse complement strand
CGACGCATTGAAAGACGTAAAGTTCAGTCAGTCGGATGTCGTAACTACAGTTATCAAGTGCGCAAACGGCGAGACGGTTACGATTACCCTCGACACCTGTCTGCCGCGCTATTACTCGCGCGAGTTCATGGTTCAGGGTACGAAAGGGCTTATCTCGGCGGAGAACAATTCCGTTTATCTCGAGGCGGACAACGAAGGCGAGGTTTGGGATTGGAAGGAAAAATTCAACAATATTGAGACCTACTACCAACGCTACGACCACCCGCTTTGGAAGGATTACCGCCCGGGCAAGGAAGGTCACGGCGGAATGGACGTGCTTGTTTTTGACGCGTTTTTCGAGGCTTTGGATAAAAACATGCCCATGCCTATTGACGTTTACGATATGGCGACGTGGATGGCGGTAACGATATTGAGCGAGCAGTCGATTGCGACAGGGCAAGCGGTGGCGTTCCCCGATTTTACCGAGGGAAAATGGATCTTGCGTAAAAACGACTTTCTGAAATAATCTATCGCGCAGTCACGGACGAAAACAAATAAGTTGAGATATAGACATGAAAATAGTTTACGATTTTTTAAGCGAACCGAAGTTCGCGGAAGATATTTACGGTAAGTTGGATAGGTTTAATGTGCTCGATAAGCCTATCGGACTTCACGGCGTAATGTACGAGAACGGCAAGTTCCGTCGTATGCCTGAGGCAGTTGCCAAGAGCGTAAGTTACGGTGTGGGAGTGTGGCACAGTTCGCCCACCGGCGGCAGAATTAGATTCCGCACCGACTCAAAGCACATTGCTTTATTTGTGGATGAAAAACCGTTTTGGGTCAAGTCCGAATCTTTCTATGCGGCGGCGGGGTTTGAAATTATTGCCGACGGAAAATATGCCGCGACCGTATCGCCGAAGAACGAAGCAGACGAACAATTTTGCGGTAATGCGCGATTCGAAACAAGCAAAATGCGCGACGTAACCATATACATGCCTCTTCATTCGGTGGACGTTAGAAACGTGTTCGTGGGGCTGGATAAGGGCAGTAAGCTCGAGCCGCCCAAGGACTACAGGATAAATAAGCCTATCGTTTACTACGGTTCGTCCATAACTCAAGGTAACTGCGCGAGTAAGTCGAGTACGCACTACGAGGCGTTTATCGAGCGTTGGTTAAACGCCGATTATCTCGATCTCGGGTTTGCGGGCAATGCCAAGGGCGAAAAGACGATGATGGACTATATCGCCTCGCTCGACATGAGCGCGTTCGTGCTTGACTATGACTATAACGCCGACAACGCCGAATTTCTGAAGAACACGCATTTTAACTGTTACGAAACGGTAAGACGCGCGCACCCCGATATTCCGATAATTATGGCAAGTATGCCCCTGGCGCACAGAACCGCGGAAAGCAGGGCGAGGTTCGACGTCATAAAGCAAACTTACGACTATGCTGTGGCTAACGGCGACAATAAGGTTGCGATTATCGACGGTCGCGAGCTTATCGGCGGCGCGGATGCGGAGTGGTGCTTGGTGGACGGCTGTCACCCGACCGATCTCGGGTTTTACCGTATGGCAAAAAGATTTTATAAAGAATTTCAAAAATTCGAGGAGTTGAAAAAATGAAACTTGTAACAATCGGTGATTCGATTACGCGCGGTACGTTTACCGATATAGGGCAAACCGCACCGCTATCGGTTGCTAAACCCAATTATTCCGAACGCTCCATTATTCAGAACCAATGGAAGTCATTAGCAGTTGAAATATTAAACTCAACTTT
>CAZBTB010000374.1:0-1764 GCA_964494605.1 uncultured Lachnospiraceae bacterium | reverse complement strand
CTGTTCGCGCACGAAATAGCGCATATTGAGCTTGCGGACAATCGTGTTTGGATCACCTTCCAAAATCATGCGCCATATCTCGCCCGTCGTTTGAATATTATGTTTCTCCGTCGGCATGTAGGGAATTCCCGCATAAGTTTTCCCACTCAAATAGCCGTACAACTCGTCCGTATTTATCACCCAAGCGTCGCCGTATTTGAGCGGCGTTATTTTGCCCGCGCGTAGTAATTTCGTCAAGAAAAACCGCGAAACCACCGTTTCGGGATCCGCTTGTTTCATCTCTTTCAGAACAGCGTCTATCTTGCGCAATCTCGGAATATACATCAGCCCTCCCGTGCGGTGCGCGGCGAAAACAAATCGTTCAATGCCGTAGCCGCCGCCTCGTCGCTCGTTTGAATGAAATGGGAATAGATGTCGGTTGTCGTACTCGGACGGGAGTGCCCTGCTCTTCCCGCAACGGTTACGAGCGGAACTCCCGCCGCAATCTGCAAAGTGATATTTGTGTGACGCAGACTGTGAAGCGTAACGTCGGGCAAATCCGATTTTTCAAGCATCTTCTTTAACCAATAATGCGTAGTTTCGGGGTTGATCGGCTTGCCGTATTCCTGCACGAACAGCCTGTCCGAGTCCACCCATTTTTTACCCCAATTCCTGCGCTGGGTATCGTACCAAATCTTGTATTCCAAAAGCTGACCTATAACCACGTCCGAAAGAGTTATTCTGCGCACGGAGCCTTCCGTCTTAGGCTCTTTGGTATAAACGCCGCCGGCAAGCGGACTGTAACAGCCCGTGCGGACTACGTTAAGCGTATGCCGCTCAAAGTCGATATCTTTCCATTCAAGCCCCGCAAGCTCGCCGCGCCGTAAACCTGTCATCAGGGCAAGCAATATTGCCGTCTTGGCGCGGATATCGTCGTAGCCCATAATCACGGCGAATAACTGCTTTGCTTGCTCGTCGTCGAGGTATTTAATATCCCGCCTCGGTTTTCTGCCGTAGGATACGTAATCCGCCGAAGCAAAATTATCTTCCACAAGCCGTTGCCGTTTTGCCATAGCAAAGATACACCGCGTAGCCCGTTTGATTCGTGCAATCGTCGCCGCGGCATAAGGGCGCACGGTCTTTTCGATTTTGAACACTTTGTTTATGTCCACGCCGAGTACCTTCGCCATACAGCGGGCGTACTCCATACTGACGGGCTTACCTTCCAGAAGATGGGAAAGGGAGCAGGTATTCAATTTATATTGCTCGCGGAATTGCCGAAACGAAATGCCCTTGCTTTTCATTAATTCCTTGAAAGCAGGCTTTGCCGTAACGTTGTAGGTAATGTATCTTTCGTTATCCAACTTGTCGTAAAAATCCTGAATAATATACGGCGTAACCTCGCGGATTTTATAGCCGCCGATGAAGCGCTTTATCCAAGCGGTAGTGTCGAGACTCATTTCGTAATAGCCGACGGAAAAATCGTGTTTTACGCGCTCTAACCACTTATCCGCCATTTCCGCAACCGTGATATTGTAATCGGGCACGTCGGGCAGACTGCCCGTGTAAAGGCGCTTTATCTCTATTTCGAATTTCTCCGCCGCACGTGCACATTCCCGTGCGGCTTGCTTTTCGGTCATGGGATATTCGGGACGCCAAGTTATCGTTTTCGTAACCGTTTTGTTTTGAATGTGATCTTTGACTTTTACCTGAATATCGTATGCGATACCGTCTTTTAACTGTCGTTTTCTGATTGTCGCCATATCCCCTCCTTAGTTCATATTA
>CAZBTB010000373.1:0-1801 GCA_964494605.1 uncultured Lachnospiraceae bacterium | reverse complement strand
GCGGCAGATATAAGGACTTCGTTGACGACAGCGCGGACAAAACCTGCTGGTACGAATGGGTTGCCGCGGGCATTTACGCGCGCAAATATATTGTTGAGCGCACAGGTTCGGATAAAATTGCCGTACTCGGCATACGCGACGGCGGTGAGATTGCCTGGAAGCTCGGCGTTGCCGATAAATTCTCGTGCATAATTCCCGTATGTGCTGCGGGCTGGAAAGCGTATACCGACATAAGCAAATACTCGCAAGACGAGCCCTCGCTTAACAACGAAAGATACCGCTTTATCGCGGGCATCGATTCTCAGGCGTATGCGCCTTACGTCAACTGCCCGGTGCTCATGCTTTGCTCCACCAACGACCCCGATTTCGATTATGACAGAGCATACGATACGCTTTCTCGTGTCAACCCCGAATTTGCGGACGACAGCGTAATTGCGTATTCGGTAAAACTTAATGCGTGCATAGGCGTAGAATGCATTGAAGATACGTTTCTGTTTTTATTGAGCCACCTCAAGAACCGTCAGGTATTCATGCCCAAACCCGCCGAGGTTACTTTGACCACGGACGAGGACGAAAACCTCGTAGCCCGCGTCGGTTTTGACGGACAGGGCACGGTTGAAAGCTGTAAAACGTACCTTGCCGAGGACTTGGCAAGTTCCGCCACGCGCGAATGGTTCGAGTGTCCTTTCAAGCGCAGAATTTCCGAAGACGAGCAGGAATTTTACCTTAACGTTTACGAAAAAACGACTGCGGTATTGGTTTTAAGCGAAGTAAAATATACAAACGGCTTTACCGTGTTTTCCAAAATGACCGCAAAGAAAATAGGCGGCTCGTTCCGCAATATGCGCTGTAAAAGCCGCGTGCTGTACTCAATCGAAAGGGGTACCGACGGTTTCTCATTGACCGATACGAAGTCTCGCACGGTCGGCGGAATTTTCGTTACCGACCCCGAGCTTATGCCCAAGCTTGTTACCAAAGCCAAGGGCGTAAAGGGCTTGTATTGCGCGTGCGGTCTTGAAACTTACCGCCAGAATCACCCGCAGTTTGCGCCCCAAAACGGCAATGCGCTCGGCATTGATTTGTTCTGCGATAAAACGGAGACTGTAACTATTACCGTAACCGATTTAAACTCTGACGAAGACTACGTTGCGGTAGTAAACGTAATAGGCGGTGTTTGGCAAAGCTTCATTTTAGAGAGTGCCGATTTCAAAAACTCGGTGAATGCGTCGCTTCCTTCGTTCACAGGCGAAACCAAAATAAGAATAAACAGCATTGTTCAATACGCAATAAACAACGTTATGTGGCTTTAATAAATGATAAATTCCGTAAACAAACGACTATACGGCGAGCGTAACCGTTCCGCCTTCAACGTCGCTTTAAACGTAATACTTGTAGCTCTCGTCATATTTTTGGCGGTAGAAATCATTTTCGGAATGCTTTTCACGGGTATTTACGTTTCGGGCGATTCAATGTCTCCGACGCTGACAGGGGCGCCCGTTACGGGATATTCCTCAAACGGCAACGAAGTTTTCGGACGCGGCGGCGACTATATCTACGTCAATAAATACGCAGCCCCCAAGCGCGGCGATATAGTAGTGGTTTACGATAAAAACAAGCATAAAAACATTATAAAACGCGTGCTCGCGCTCGGCGGCGATACCGTGGAATTCCGTGAAGGCGTGTTCTGGCTGAACGAAAACCCCGTGCGGGAGGACTACGTTTCATACAACGCCGAGGATTATAACTTATACTATAATATGCCTGTCCACGAGGTAAAAAGCGGCTGTATGTTCCTCGTTGG
>CAZBTB010000372.1:0-1808 GCA_964494605.1 uncultured Lachnospiraceae bacterium | reverse complement strand
CGAACGGCTGACGCGTTCCGTCGTTTTTTATGACAAGCACAGGGGTTGTCTCTATTGTTTCATAGGTAGTAAAACGTCTGCCGCACTGCAAGCACTCACGGCGGCGGCGGATGCTGTTGCCCTCGTCTGCCGAACGCGAGTCGATAACCTTACTTTCGGAATATCCGCAATACATACACTTCATAAGTATTCACCTTTAATTAAAATCATTCTAATTATATCAAAAAATAAAGCCAAATGCAAGCTTTTGATTATACAGCGTCGAATTTTATAATGCTTGTCCTTAAATATAACGACCGAGCAATGCTGCTCGGTCTGTTTTAACTTTTCCAACGGTACTCGCAATCGAAAAGCATACACTTCTCGCACCTTCGGTCGCAAGACGGCATATCTTGCTTACACGGGGGCGGGTCGCACTTAGGCGAGCAGTCGCAATCGGGCGGCGGAAGAAAACAGTCGTTTCTATCCTCGGCGCCGCTGACGTCAACGATAATGACGTCCTCACCCAATTTCCTGACGCAACGCCACGGTATAAAGACGTCCTGACCTTTACTTAAAAGCGAGCGCTTGGCGTACGGAGTCACTATTCCCTTTATCTTTCCCGTTTCGTTGGAAAAGATAATATCGGTAATCTTGCCCAGCTTTCTGCCGTCGCAGGCATTGACAACTTCCTTGCATCTGAGCTCGGAGAATGAAATTTCAAAATTGACGTTATTCATAATCTTCCATAATATATATGCCGTATGAAAAAATGTGTTACAAAAAATTGATTGAATTTCGTATAATTTCGAATCGATAAAGACAAAAATACCCTTACCGATTAAACTACGGAGGTATTATGGCTAAACGCGTTGAAATTTGCGGTATCGATACGGGAACACTCCCCAAGCTCAGCCACGAGCAAACAATCGAACTGCTCAAGAAAGCACAAAAGGGTGACGAACAAGCCAAAAACGATTTTATCCTGGCAAACATGCGTCTCGTTTTAAGTGTCGTTCAAAGGTTTTACAACAAAAAAGAAGCAGTCGACGACATCTTTCAAGTGGGTTGCATAGGGCTGATTAAGGCAATGGAGAACTTTAACACCGAACTCAACCTTCGCTTTTCCACCTACGCGGTGCCCATGATCATAGGCGAAATAAGACGCTTTTTGCGCGACAGCTCGCCCGTAAGAGTGAGCCGCTCGGTTCGTGACACGGCTTACCGCGCGATCAACGCCCGTCAGGAACTCGAAAGCGAAAGTAACCGCGAGGCATCGCTCGAGGAAGTCGCGTGCGCACTGAATATCCCATACCGCGACCTTGTGTACGCAATGGACGCAATAAGCGACCCCGTTTCTCTCTTCGATCCAGTCTATCACGACGGCAACGAAACGGTAATGATCATGGACCAGGTAAGCGACTTAAGAAACTGCGACGAAAAATGGCTGACCAACGTTTCCATAGGCGAGGCAATCGATAAATTGGGCGAACGCGAGCGCGAAATACTCATGCTCCGCTTTTACGAAGGCAAAACGCAAGTGGAGGTTTCAGAAGAAATAGGAATTTCTCAGGCTCAGGTAAGCCGACTCGAAAAAAATGCCAAAGCCGCACTAAAGAAAAGCTTGGCGTAAATTATCTGCTCTCCTTTATAAAACGGCACAGCGTTCTTGCTATGCCGTTTTTTTTACGATAACGATTGAAGTTGCTTGCGGTATTCACGCGGAGGAAGACAGAACGCCGCCTTAAACATCCGGCAGAAATAAAAAGGATCGTCAAACCCTACGCACTCGGCTACGTCCTTAACCGAAAGCGAACTTTCTTTTAACA
>CAZBTB010000371.1:0-1808 GCA_964494605.1 uncultured Lachnospiraceae bacterium | reverse complement strand
CGAGCAGAAGACATATTTAAGGACATTAAAAAGAAAACCGCTTAAAAACTCTTGATTTTTTGATAAAAGCATGCTATAATACTTCATACGCTATGAAAATCGAGAACGAAAATTCGGACGTACCTTTACCACGAAGTAATAAAATGACAACTTTATCGGTGGAAACGTTTCCGCTGCGTGCTTGCGCGGCGATTTTTTCGTAGTAAATTTAAGCTGATTTCAAGGAGAACTTCGTAACAACAATATGGATGCCGGTCAAATAGGATTACTAATCGCACTCATTGTACTGACATTGCTTTCGGGCTATTTTTCGGGCGCGGAAATGGCTTTTACTTCCGTCAATAAAATACGGCTTATGAATATGGCGGAGAGCGGGAACAAACGCGCGCGCAAAGTCTTAAAGATGACGGAAAATTTCGATAAGCTGCTGTCCACTATCCTGGTGGGTAACAATATCGTAAACATCACGTCCGCGTCGCTCGCTACCGTGTTTTTCGCGTCTGTAATTATCGAAAATCCCAATCTTGCGACTACTGTATCCACTATCGTCATGACCGTTGCGGTGCTGATATTCGGCGAGATCACGCCCAAAATGTTCGCCAAGGAAAAACCCGAGGCAACGGCAATGTTTTTCTATCCGCTGCTAAAGCTGATTATGATCGTCTTTACGCCCATAAACCTGATCTTCGGCGGTTGGAAGTTTATGCTACGCAAGATTTTTAAGTTTGAAAAAACTTCGACGATTACCGAGGGCGAACTGCTGACTATCGTCGAAACCGCCGAAAACGAGGGCGAGCTTCAGGAACACGAATCTCAGCTTATCCGTTCGGCAATCGAGTTCCGGGACTTAGACGTAAAGGACGTTATGATACCGCGCGTAAACGTTATCGCGGTGGAAGAAAACGCAGACATAGAGTCGGTTTACGCACGCTTTTACGAGCACGGCTTTTCACGCATGCCCGTTTACGCCGAGACTATCGACGCGATTGTGGGCATTATCCACGAAAAGGACTTTTACGCGCTCATGCACGACGGCGGTACGAGCATTAAAGGCATTGTTCAGGGCTCGGTTTGCGTTTCGTCCAGCATGAAAATTTCCACGGTCTTAAGAATGATGCAGAAGGACAAAATCCACATGGCGATAGTCGTCGACGAGTTCGGCGGCACCGAGGGTATTGTAACGCTCGAGGATATTTTAGAGGAGCTTGTGGGCGAAATTTACGACGAGCACGACGAGGTCGAAGTGCTGCTGAGGAAGGTTTCGGACGATACGTATATAGTTTCGGGCGACGAAAACGTCGAGGAAATGTACGAACAACTCGCGCTCGAGGTTCCCGACGGCATAGACTCGACCACCGTCAACGGCTTTGTTACAGAGCTTATGGACAAAATCCCCGAAGAGGGCGAAAAGCTCGAGCTTGACAATCTCGAAATCGAAGTCACCAAAGCAAACGCCAAGCACGTCGAAGAAGTGCGCGTCACCGTCCGCGAAATGCCCGACGACGATGATGACAAAGACAAGGACAAGGAAAAGCCTTCACTTCTTGCAAAGCTGGAACAGCGTATCGAAGAACGCCAGGAAGAGCTTAAAGAGGAGAAAAAAGATAATTAACGTTCACTCAAAAACGCCCGTGCATTGTTGCACGGGTGTTTTCTGTTTTGTTTTTAATGTTCGAATTGCGAGTTGTAGAGATTGGCGTAAAAGCCGCCTTGATTTAACAGTTCTTCGTGAGTGCCTTTTTCTATTACGTTGCCTTTGTTCATGACAAGGATTAAGTCGGCGTTCTTTATGGTGGAGAGGCGATGGG
>CAZBTB010000370.1:0-1816 GCA_964494605.1 uncultured Lachnospiraceae bacterium | reverse complement strand
AATGTATTGAAGAAGATAAATGCGGCGCTTGGGTTTAACGAAACCGATTTCGAGCGCGCAATGAAAAACGGTTTTGTGCTGTCTGTGGATAACGGGCATGCGGTTCATCCCGCGCACCCGGAAAAGAGCGATATTGCCGAAAAGACGGTGCTGGGCGGCGGAGTCGTGATAAAACACCACGTCAATTACTCGACCGACGGACTGTCGTCTGCGGTAGTCAAAACGGTGCTGGAGAGAAACGGAATCAAATATCAGGAATATTACAACCGTTCGGACATTAGGTGCGGAAGTACGCTCGGGCTTATGTCGAGCGCACAGCTTGCGGTCAACGCCTGTGACGTAGGCATTGCTCAGCTTGCCATGCACGCGGCAATAGAGACGGCATGTTTATCCGACGTCGAAGAAATGACGCGGTTTATAAAAGCGTTTTTCTCTTCGTCGTTTCAGTTCGATAACGACGGCGGTATAGAAATCAAATAGGCTTTATTTGCCGATTTTGCGAATAGGGGCGGGTTTTAATTGACTAAATCCGTTAATTTTGTTATTATCGTAATATGAAAAAACCAAACGGAAAAATTATTGTCGTAACGGGCGGCACGAGCGGGATCGGCAAGCACATTGTAAACGCTTTTTCGGACCGTAATACCGTCATTAATTTGGCGAGAAGCTGCGAGACGGATGAGCGTAACATCAAGTGCGACGTGTCGGTCGAAGCGGATATAATCGAAGCGTTTAAGATTATAGGCGAACGTTTCGGTAAGATAGACATATTGATAAACAACGCGGGCTACGGCGTGTACGGCGCGACAGAGCTATTAACCGACGAGGAAGTCAGTCGCGTTTTCGAAGTCAACTTTATGGGTGTGTTCCGCTGTGTAAAGTACGCTTTGCCGCTTATGGACAAGGGCGGAAAGATAGTCAACATTTCATCGGCGTGCGCTATTTTCGCGCTACCGTTCAGAACTATGTACTGTGCTTCCAAAGCCGCGGTAAGCATGTTCAGCCACTCGCTGAGGTTGGAGCTTAAGCCGTACGGCATCGACGTCACGGCGATTTGCCCCGGGGATATCAAAACGGAGTTTTCCAAAAACCGAGTCAAAAACTATACAACAAACGAGCGTTACGGCAACCGTATCAAGAACGCCGACGAGCGTATAACAAGCCGCGAAAACAAGCGAATGAAGGTTGATTACGCTTGTAAAAAGATAGAAAAGATCATAGCGAAAAGACGTTATAAGCCTTTCTATATTGTGGGAAAGAAGTATAAATTTTTGTATGCCATGAACAGACTGCTGCCGCTTAACGTTATCCTTAACGCAACGGGCGGTATGTTCGCACCTAAAGAGAAATAAATTTTCGGAGATACTTTTATGCAAAACGTTATCGTATTGGATTTCGGCGGACAGTACAATCAGCTGATCGCCAGACGTGTCAGAGAGTTCAACGTGTACTGCGAGCTGTTGCCGTACACCACACCCACCGCCAAGCTTTTGGAAAAGAAGCCGATAGGAATTATCTTTACCGGCGGTCCGAGCAGCGTGTTTGAGGAGAACGCTCCCACTGTAGAAAAGGCTTTATTGGAAGCGGGCATTCCCGTGCTCGGCATTTGCTACGGCTGCCAGCTTATCGCTCAGCTCATGGGCGGCAAGGTGGGCATAGGTCCGAGAGAGTACGGCAAGCAAACGCTTAAAGTATCGGACAGTCCCGTTTACAAGGACGTTCCCGCCGAGTCTCAGTGCTGGATGAGCCATACCTGCTACGTCGAAAACGTTCCCGCAGGCTTTAAGATAAATGCAACTACGGCGACCTGTCCCGT
>CAZBTB010000369.1:0-1819 GCA_964494605.1 uncultured Lachnospiraceae bacterium | reverse complement strand
ACGGTGAGAATCTGTCCCTCGGACTTGACCGCAAAATCGAAACCGAAATCGGTTATGGCGCGGTTGCTGTTGGCGTCCGCCTCGACTCTTTCCGACCACATGCCCTCCCGAAGCCTGATTTTCTTTCTTCTCGGACCTATTTTGTAAGGCGGATTGAGATATTCGAGCGTACTTAGGTCGGGAATGTTGCAATTTTCGCGGAACCGCTTTGCACCCGAAGCTTTAAGCGCGAGCCAGTACAGTCTGTGCTTCTCGCGGTAGTTCTCGAACGAATACTCGCCCTTTTCCGTAAGCGAATATAAATATACAAGCTCGGCATACTTAAACTGAATAGTCAGCTTTTCCACCCGCGCTCTTTTTTCGCCGCTCTCGGCGGCAACCGCTTTTTCAAACAGGTCCTTGCCTTTTTCTATAAAACCGCGGTTTATAAATACCTTGTCGTCTGCACTTAATACTCCCGTGTACAATTCGTCAAGCAGTTCGATATATCGGTAGATAAACTCCGACGCTTTGCCGTACACTGCATTTAAAAACTTTTTGATATAACCCTTGTATTCGTCGAAAGTCATTTCGGGACGGACGAAGAGTTTACTGAGCAAGTAGAATCTCAGATCGCAGAAATTGCCGGGGAAGTAATCGCCGTTTTCCTGTTGGAAGATTCCCAACACGCCCACCTTATACAAATACTTCGTGTTTTCGAAAAACGTCTTGAAATTACCGATAGGCAACGAATACATCGCGTGGAAACACGGATACGTCCATATATACAGGTTTTTCGCAAGAGCCCGCCACTTATCGACGTACTCCTTTGTCTCTTTGGCTTTTGCATTTGTTATCGACACGCCGTAATCGACGTTTATGCACAGCTGAACAAGCACGTTGTCGCGCGGCTTGATAAACGCAGGCGGCTCTTTTGTGTAGTGATAACAAAACGTATGAATGAGAACGTCCGGATATTTCTTTTCGACTTCGGCGGCTATGCGGTTTACAAAATCGAGGTTGACGCCCGCATAGCTGCCCTCTCTTTCGGCTATAGCCATACAGCCGTCGCACTTACAGTAGTTATCCTTAAAGTAACCGTAAGAATCGTTTTGCGATACCGAAACTATTTTACATGTCGGATGCGTGTCGAGATAGCCGATAACGTTTTTAAGAACAATATCGAAAACCTGCGGATTAGTCAGACAAATCTGATGTCTGCCCTCTTCGCCGTAATATCCTTCGGCAAACGAAAACCATTCGGGATGCTCGGTGAAATACTCCTTGTACGGCAGTAGCACCTCGAACGTATGCCCGAACAGTCCCCAGGAAAACGCGAACTCTATGCCCTTTAAGCCGCCGTAAGCGATTTTGTTGTTGGTTTCGCCCACGGTAAATGACAGGCGTTTGCGAGCGCGGAACTTGTCGTTGAACATATTGTAGCCGTGTACCATTCGTATCCGGCAGTTAAAGTCGTACGTTATATCCGCGACGATATCCGCATCCTTCGGCTCTACGGTCTCCACCTCGGGCGTAAACCAATCCACACCCAAAAACCGCTCCAGAAATTCGTACACGCCGTAGAGCGTGCCTGCGCTTTCTTTACCCGCAATAAGCAAACGATTACCTTCGGACTTAACGATAAATCCGTCGCCGTACATAAGCCGTGGAATGAGCGCATACGCGCTCATTCCTCTCTCGCATTTACCTAAAACTATTTCGTATTCCGCTTTTTCGCAGTCGGTTATAACAGGCAATGCACATCCGCACGCCTTTAACACGTATTCGGCAAGCTCGTTTTTTGCCGTCATGACCGTTTCGTCCGCATTTACGGGCACGA
>CAZBTB010000368.1:0-1825 GCA_964494605.1 uncultured Lachnospiraceae bacterium | reverse complement strand
CGTCGGCGTTGCAGACAACGTACTTTTTATCCGATACCGAGTTGTGCGCAAACTGCCACTTGTTGCCGGTGGGGAATCCGCCGCCGCCGCGACCGCGAAGTCCGCTCGCCTTGATTACGTCGATAACTTCCTGAGGAGTCATTTCGGTAACGACTTTCTGGTACGCCAAGTATCCGTCATAAGCTAAATATTCGTCAATATTCTCGGGATTTATAACACCGCAGTTACGTAACACCAAACGGTGCTGACTCTTATAGAACGCGGTTTCGTTAAAAGGTTTAACCTCGCCCGCCTCGTCCTTTTCCTTGCTCAACAGTCTTTCGACGGGTCTGCCCTTTAAGATATGCTCGAGGACGATTTCCTCTACGTCTGCGGGCTTAACGTGCTGATAGAACGTTCCGTCGGGATAAACGACGACGATAGGACCGCGCGCGCAAAGACCGAAGCAACCGGTCATAATGAGTTTTACTTCTTTATCGAGCTTGTTGTCCTTTAAAAGTTTTTCGAATTCGTTAAAAATCTTCTTGCTGTTTCCGGAAGTACAGCCCGTACCGCCGCAAACGAGTATGTGTGCTCTTTCCAGCATTTATTTGTTCTCCTTTACCGCATAGTTGTAGGTATATTCTACGATAGGCTTGCCGTTCAAGATATGAGAAGCGACAATCTGACGCGCGCGCTCGGCATCGACGTGAACATACGTTACTTTTTCCGCGCCCGGTGCAAACACTTCGACGATGGGCTCGTACTTGCAAATTCCGATGCAACCGGTCTGCGACAAAATCACGTTGTTTAAGTGTTTGGACTCGATTTCCTCGGTAAGCGCGTTAAGAGTGTTCCTTGCGCCTGCCGCGATTCCGCAGGTAGCCATGCCGACGACAACGCGGAAATCGTTTGCGCCCGCAACGCCGCGGTTGTTGATCTTATCCTTCATTTTATCACGGATAGCCTGCAATTCCTCCAAAGTTTTCATATAGATGTTCCTCCATTTATATTTTCGATATTTTCGTCTATCATGTCCTCGATGAACTTCAACACTTCGGGTTCGCTTATGGGTACGCCTTCCATTACGGCTTTTACGTCCAATGTAGAAAAGGTGTACTTTTTTCCGTCGACCTCGTAGTTTAATATAAACTCGGTGTCGGGCGCTCCGCCTATAAGCGTAGCAAGCGTAGAACCGACCGCTCCCAACGGAAGCCTGTCGATATGCTTAAGCCCGAACGTCGCCGTCGTGACAGTGCCCACGCCCACTTGGCTCGTTACGGTGAGACTGCCGCCCGTAAGCTCTGCCGCCTGCTTAAACAGCGGAATTCCCAAGCCGACCTTGCGCGTGGTACGCGTAGTGGCGAACGGATCGGTAACGCGTTTAAGAAGTTCTTCGTCCATGCCGCAACCGTCGTCCGAAACACTGATCGTAAGCATGTCCGAGGCGGTGTCGGCTTTAACCGATATTTCCACATTCGAGGCGTTTGCCCTGGTGGAGTTATTGGCTATATCGAGGATGTGAAGAGCAAGTTCAGTCATTGTACTTGGCGAGTATTCTGTCTACGTCGTCGGCTGTAAGGTTACCGAACACTTCGTCGTTGACGGTAAGCACGGGCGCTAAGCCGCAGCAACCGATACAACGTGTCGCGTCGAGCGTAAACTTGCGGTCGGGAGTGGTCTCGCCGGGAGCAATGCCCAGTTTCTCCTTGAATTTATCAAGAATCTGACCCGATCCTTTGACGTAGCAAGCCGTGCCGAGACATATACCGATAGTATATTTTCCCTTAGGCTTGAGGTTGAACTGCGAATAGAACGTAGCTATTCCGTATACCTCCTCGAGAGG
>CAZBTB010000367.1:0-1827 GCA_964494605.1 uncultured Lachnospiraceae bacterium | reverse complement strand
TTTTATATGCGTACTTTAAGCCGCAAGAGGTAACGGTAAGTTTCGATTTGAACTATGAGGGTGCAGGTAGTTTGCCAGATATGGTAATTGAGTTCGGAAGCACGGATTTTGAATTGCCGATACCGATTAGAGAAGGCTATCAAATCGAAAGTTGGTATTATTTGAAGAATGATTTAAAAATAGAGATTTGGAATGTCGAATGTGGAATTTACAGAAGTTGGTATTTGCTTGAAGACGTAACCCTTTATGCCGAGTGGAATGTTGATAATTAAATTTGATTTAATGCAAGAATAGACTTTGCAAACACCTCATAAATTTAAAGACGCCTGCGGGAAACCCGACGGGCGTTTTTATTGACAAAACGAGGGTAAAGTGATAGAATATAAGCCTAACAAAATTTTACGGGAGAGAGGCAATGACTAAGGTTATCGTAATCGGTGCGGGCGTTGTCGGGTGCGCGGTAGCAAGAGAGCTGTCGGCGTATGCGGCGGACGTGACCGTGCTTGAAAAGACGAACGACGTGGCTAACGGCACGAGCAAGGCAAACTCGGGAATCGTGCATGCGGGATTCGACGCGCACCCCGGGACGGCAAAGGCGAAGTTTAACGTAGCGGGCGCGAAGATGTTCGAGAAGTTATCCAAGGAATTGGATTTTCCGTATCGCAACAACGGCGCGCTGGTGCTTAATTTCGGAGAGGACGGCAACGCTAAGCTCGAAGAGTTACTCGAGCAGGGCAAGCAAAACGGCGTTGAGGGTTTAAAAATATTAACGGGCGACGAGGTTCGTAAAATGGAGCCCGAGGTATCGAAAGAGGTGGTTTCGGCGTTGTATGCGCCGACGTCGGGTATTGTCGGACCTTACGAAATGACCTTTGCTTACGCGGAGAACGCGGCGGCAAACGGCGTTAAGTTCGAATTCAATCAGACCGTCAAAAACGTGGAAAAAACCGCCGACGGGTTTAAAATAACCACCTATAAGGGCGATTTTACGGCAGACGCGGTTATTAACTGTGCGGGCGTTTTCTCCGACGAAATCAACAATACGGTTGCGCCGACAAGTGAAAAGATCGTGGCGCGCAAGGGCGAGTACATGCTGCTTAAAAAAGATTGCGGCTATCTTGCAAACGCTACGCTGTTTCAGCTGCCCACCGCTATGGGCAAGGGCGTGCTTGTTTCGCCCACGACGCACGGCAACATAATCGTAGGTCCTACCGCGCTTGATGTCGACGACAAGGCGGACGTGGACACGACTGTGGACGGTCTTAACACGGCGTTTAAGCAGGCGGCGCTGTCCGTTCCCGCGCTCAATAAAAAGACGATAATAACTCAGTTCGCGGGATTGCGCGCACACTCGGTCAAGGGTGACTTTACGGTGGGCGAGTCCGAAGTGAGCGGATTTTTTAACGCGCTGGGCGTCGAGTCGCCGGGGCTTACTTCCGCGCCGGCTATCGGCGTATACTTAGCCGAGGCGATTGCAAAGAAGTTCGGCTTAGGCAAAAATAAAAAATTCAATCCGAAGCGCGAGGGGATAAAGGCATTTAACCTTATGACCGAAGCGGAAAGGAAGGCGGCGATTGCCGAAAACCCGAAGTACGGCAATATAATCTGCCGCTGCGAGCTTGTGACCGAAGCGGAGATTGTGGAGGCAATTCACCGCGTGCCGGGAGCGGTCGATCTCGACGGCATAAAGCGTCGTACCCGCGCGGGCATGGGCGGCTGTCAGGGCGGAATGTGCACCGAGCCGCTAGTTAAGATTCTGGCGCGAGAAAAGGGCATTGCCATGACCGAGGTCACGAAGTCGGGCGAGGGTTCGAATATACTTGTCGG
>CAZBTB010000366.1:0-1831 GCA_964494605.1 uncultured Lachnospiraceae bacterium | reverse complement strand
AAGACAGTATTCGCCGCCGTCTGTCGTGCGCAAAGTCCGAGCTGAGCAAATACAACCAGTTCGACTACATAGTGTTCAATGACGAGCTCGAAAATGCGATAGTACGCGTTTTGTCGGTTATCGACGCCGAAAAGAGCAGGATTTCGCGCAACGAAGCCGTGATAAAAGAATACTTAAGCAAGTAATTATACCATTTTTAAGGAGCATATAAAATTATGATGATTGATCCGCCTATCGATAAGCTTATCGATAAAATAGGTTGCAAGTACGCGCTCGTTTGCGTAACGAGCAAGAGAGCAAGATTTTTGCTTGACAAGCGCGGCGAGATGCTCGAGACGAGCAAAATCAACCCCGTAACTTACGCGGCGAAAGAGCTGTATGAGGGCAAGGTCGAGGCGAGAGTCGAGGACTGACCTCTTTTGAGATTATCGGGTAAAAAAATCGTAATAGGAGTGACGGGCGGTATCGCCGCGTATAAGGTTTGCTACGTTGTCAGCGCGCTTAAAAAAACGGGCGCTGACGTATTTGTAACCATGACGCAAAATGCGACCGAGTTTGTCCGTCCGCTCACGTACGAAACGCTGAGCAATAACCGCGTTGTCGTGGATACGTTCGATCGGGAGTTCGAGTGGGAGGTCGAGCACGTTTCGCTTGCGAAAAATGCCGACTTGTTTTTGGTTGCGCCTTGTACTGCCGATTTTGCGGCTAAGCTTGCACTCGGGATTGCCGACGATTTTATGTCTACGACGGCTATGGCGATGAAATGCCCGATTGCCGTTGCGCCCGCAATGAACACCAATATGCTGACGTCCGCGGCGTATAAAGCCAACGAAGAAATTTTGCGTAAACGAGGCGTTTATTTTATAGAGAGCGGCAGCGGCTATCTTGCGTGCGGAGACGTCGGCAGAGGCAGAATGGCAGAGCCCGATGAAATTGTGG
This sequence comes from uncultured Lachnospiraceae bacterium, assembly GCA_964494605.1. Lineage (GTDB taxonomy): Bacteria > Bacillota > Clostridia > Christensenellales > Pumilibacteraceae > UBA10677. The sequence continues at coordinate 892 of CAZBTB010000366.1, read as the reverse complement.
CGTTTGTCTTAAGCCTGCTTGCGCCTAAGTCCGATTACGAAGGGAAAACCTTGCTTGTAACTGCCGGCGGAACGCAAGAGCCGATTGATCCCGTGCGGTTTATAACCAACCGTTCAAGCGGAAAAATGGGCGTTGCCATTGCGGAAAAGGCGTTAAGACGGGGTGCAAACGTTATTCTCGTCGCAGGTAAAATTTCCGTGCCCGTGCCTGACGGAATTACCCGTGTAAACGTCGGTACAACCGCCGAAATGCACGAAGCGGTTATGAATAATTTAAATAAAGCCGATATTGTGATTAAAGCTGCGGCTCCGTCCGATTATGCGGTTGAAAACTATTCCGCCGTAAAAATCAAGGGTGGCGAGCTTACGCTTAAGCTAAAGAAAAATCCCGATATTGCGGCGGAGGTCGGCAAGGCAAAAGGCGATAAAAAGCTTGTGATTTTCAGTGCCGAAACCAACGACTGCGAGCAGAACGCCCGCGAAAAATTAAAAAAGAAAAATGCCGATATGGCGGTTCTTAACGACATTACCGAAGCGGGAGCGGGGTTTGACGTCGATACCAATATTGCTACGTTGATTACGTCCGAGAAAGAAGAAAAACTTCCCAAAATGGAAAAAGCAGCTCTTGCGGATGTTATTTTGGACAGGATTTTGCAGTTGTAAATATGGTAGCCGAAGTCATAGTTGACATCAGTAATTCCGAAGTCGACAGAGTATTCGACTATTCGCTTGACGGCTCGCCCGAAATTCGGGCGGGCTTTCGCGTACTTGTTCCGTTCGGTCGTCAAACGGTAGAAGGGTTTGTCGTTAGCTTAAAGGAAACCAGCAAGTTCGGCTCGTTAAAGCCCATTATTCGCGCGCTTGATAAGCTACCCGTTATTTCCGAGGAAATG
>CAZBTB010000365.1:0-1843 GCA_964494605.1 uncultured Lachnospiraceae bacterium | reverse complement strand
TAAAGTGGGCAACGACGGAAACGGATTTGCATTAAAGCGCAATCTTATCGAAATGGGCGTCGACGCGGAGTTCGTCACCGAGTGCGACACGACCAGCGGCGTTGCCATGATTATAGTCGAAAACGGCGACAACCGCATAATTCTGGACAAGGGCGCAAACCATAAGCTGACTTTTTCGGACGTTGACGCGGGACTAAAAAGTGCAAATGGCGGCGACATACTTATAATGCAGCTCGAAGTTCCGCTCGGAATAGTCGAGTATGCGGCAAAGCTCGGTAAAGAAAAGGGTATGACGGTTATACTTAACCCTGCGCCCGCCGTTCCGCTTAGCGACGAGTTATTGAAGTATGTAGATATTATTTCGCCGAACGAGAGCGAAACCGAAATATTGACGGGCGTTGCGCCCGACGGTGACGTAGAGCTTGCGCTTGCCGTCAAGAAGTTTTATAAGTCGGGCGTCAAAAAAGTCATAATAACGCTCGGGTCGCGCGGGGCTGCGATAGCCGAAGGTCAGACAATAACCTACGTCGAACCGAGAAAGGTTAAGGTCGTGGACACCACGTCCGCAGGCGACACGTTCGTGGGAGCATGCGCGCTTAGGCTTTACGAAGGCGAAACGCTTTTGAATGCGGCGAAGTTTGCAAACGTTGCCTCGTCGATTACCATTACGCGAGAGGGAGCGGCGCAAAGCATACCGACATTGGATGAAGTCACGGAGGTTATAAACAAATCGAAATGAAAAAAGCCGAAACTCATTGCCATATTGCGCCTATCAGCGTTTGTTCGAGGCTGAACGTACAGCAGTGTATCGAAAAATACGTCAAATGCGGATTTGACGTTCTGACCGTTACGAACCACTATAACCGCTCGTATATCGAACGTAACGGAGTGGAACCGAAAGAGTGGCTCGAGCTATACATTCAAGCGTATCACGATGCTGTCGAAGAGGGTAAAAAGCAGGGTATTGAGATTTTTATGGGAACTGAAGTGACGGTAGCGGCACATTATAACAATTATTACCGCGAACGCTACTCCGAGGAATATTTAAAGCAAAATTACGCCGATTATATCCTTTTAGGCGTTACCGAAAAATTTCTTCTCGATTCGCCGCTTTTGTTCGACCTCGACCAAAAGGATTTGTACGCAGTCTGCCGCGAAAGCGGAGTTTTGCTTATCCAGGCTCACCCGCTCAGAACGGAACAGCACCATAGTCTAAAGGATTTGAGTTTGCTTGACGGATTGGAAATAAACGGTTGTGTCGGGTTTCAGACTGCCGAAGAAGAGAAAATCTTAAAGATTGCCAAAGAGAACGATCTTATAATAACCTGCGGCGGCGACACGCATTACGATTGGCATAAGCTTAGGAGCGCTACGTTTATCCCCGACGATGTTCACGACAGCGTTGCATTAGCCGAGTACTTAAGAAAGGTAAGAATCCCCGAGTACTCGCTGAGCGAACCCGATCCGTACGCACCCGAAAAAGAGTGACTTCTTGTCGTAAATCGATTGAAAAATATTCGGAGGTGAAAATATGAAAAAAATATTGTCACGCATTATTGCTTTGTGCATTGCGGTTTGTTGCTTTTTTTGTTTGATAGCTTGCGGCGCAACCGACGATGCAGGCTCGTCGTCTGATTCGGACACTACACAAACGACGGACACTACACAAACGACGGAGACTAAGCCCGACGAAAGCAAGACTTACACAAAAAGCGACTACTTAAAAGTTCTCGACAAGGTTTCATCTGCTTATTCGGACGTGATAAACGGCAGCAGTTCGACAAATGCGGTTTATGCAAAAGCTATAATTTCCGACGGTGATCTTATTGATGTTACCGGCGAC
>CAZBTB010000364.1:0-1843 GCA_964494605.1 uncultured Lachnospiraceae bacterium | reverse complement strand
TTTCCATTATCGAGGTCATGGGTAGAAACTGCGGCGACCTTGCGCTTTACGCAGGTATCGGCGGCGGTGCTGAAGTCATTATCGTTCCCGAAATGCAAATGACGAGCGACGAAATCGTTCAGCACCTTATGGACTTCAGAAACAGCGGCAAGCGCAGCGGAATAGTGGTTCTTGCCGAGGGCGCGGGACACGCCGACGAGCTTACCAAAATGCTCACCGAAAAAACAGACCTGCATATCCGTGCGTCGGTCTTGGGTCACTTACAGCGCGGCGGCTCGCCAAGCAATCAGGACAGATACCTCGGCACAAGCTTCGGCGCTCATGCCGTCAAGCTCTTAAAGCAGGGTATCGGCAACCGTATCGTAGGTATCCGCGAAAACAAAATTTACGACATCGATATTATCGAGGGCTTGGCGCTTCAGAGAACGTTTAATAAGGATTTGTACGAACTCGCGGCTGTCATGGCAAAGTAAAATTACGAACAATAAAAACGGCTCGGAATAAGTTTTCCGAGCCGTTTTTGCTTTTCGGGTTTATTAGATTTTGTCGGCTAATTTTCTTGCGGCGGAGTAGGCGTAGCGCATGTAATCCCAAACGATTTGCTTATCTATGCCGAATATGGGCTCGAACAGTATCTCGAGCGACAGTACGCCGTCATAGCCTATTTCTTTAAGGGCGGACATGTATTCGTTCCAATTTATCGTGCCAATTCCGGGAGCGTGGTGACTGTCGGCGTTGCCGTAGTTATCGTGTACGTGCATAAGCTTCAACCGTTTTCCCAGTTTTTTGACGGCGTCCGGCAGAGACTGCTTCAGCATGTTCATATGTCCCGTGTCGAGGCAGGAAACAAAACGGTCGGAGTCTAAAGCGTCGGTGTATCGGATCATATCGTCGACGAGCGAACAGCCCGTGGCGCAGTATCCGTTTTGCGCGTCTCCCCACCACATATTTTCCACGCCCAGTTTTACGTCGAATTCGCGCAGCGTTGGCTCGAGCTTATAAAACATATCGACGTTCGCTTTGAAATCCTCCTCTTTGTCCTTCTCCCCGACGGCAAGGTTAATAGGGTGTATGACGATATAAGGACTGCCCAGGATTGCCGCGGCTTCGATTTCGCGACGGTATTGGTCGAGACACTTGTCGGACAGAAAGCGCGCGCCGTCATAATTAGTGGGGAGCGTAGCGTGGGTCTGAAAAGCCTTAAGCCCGCTCTCGTCCAAAGCCGCTTTTACCGCCTTAAAGTGCGCCGTCCATATTTCGCGAGGTTCGCCGAAAACGGGAAGAGGATTCCACCCGCTTAGCGGCGACATTGCATAGTCTACGCCGTCGAATCCGATTTCCTTGATCTTGCCGAACAGTTCTTTTTTATCGAAGCGTGTTTGCAAGCATTCAAGATTGGTACTTACTTTCATTTTTCTTTCTCCTTATTATAAATCGAGTTTTAAGTCGCCTTTTCTTATCAGCTTAAAGTGGCGCATAAGCTCGCTTATGCCGAGGCAGATTGCCGCGGGTAAGAGAATCTGCATACCGATTATTTCGAGTAGCGTTACCCAAATGCTTGCGCCCGATTCGGTCATTGCAAAGAACGTCTGGAAGTTTCCTACAAGTCCGCAAGTGCCCATGCCTGCGCCTACGGCAGTGCATGTCATGCCCATAACGGCGGAGATAGGGCCGAGTATTGCGCTTGCGATAATGGAAGGCAACCATATTATCGGGCGGCGGATTATGTTGGGCATTTGCAGCATGCTTGTGCCCAGTCCCTGAGATACAAGTCCGCTCCATTTGTTTTCCCTGAAGCTGATTATCGCAAAGCCCACCATTTGGCAGCAGCAGCCCATGACCG
>CAZBTB010000363.1:0-1853 GCA_964494605.1 uncultured Lachnospiraceae bacterium | reverse complement strand
GTTCTTCCGCGCCCACCGCAATGATGCTTGCAAAATTGTATCAGACGCTGAACAGCGGCGAGTTTAATTCGAATATTGCCTCGCTGGCGGACGGCTATTTGGAAAAAGCTATGGCGATTTACGAGTTCTGTTATAGCACTTTGCGCAACTCTTCGAATGGTTGCCTGCGCGATAAAATTTTCCTCAGACAGGGCTTCGAATCGATGACGGGCGATAGCCGTATCGAATTGATTGACGCGCAGATCCTTCCTTATAACACGGGAACATTCATGACGGCGGGCGCAGAGCTCTACAACATTTATTCGTTGCGGACGAACGGTACGGCTTTTGCGAATCTGTATAAAAAACGCAATCAGGCTGTCGCCGAAGCGGCGGATAGGTTCTTTGCCAACACGCAGGTGGTGCAGGGACAGTATTCCTATCATGAAAACAGCTGGTTTACTTCGTTCATTCTCGAAGGGTTCATCGACATCGAAAATACGGGGATCGATTGTAGCGAATACGTAGAACATATGCGCAGCGCACTCGATTATGCATGGAAGAATCACCGTTCGGAAGAGGATAAGCTCGTTTGCCCCGCATGGATTGCGGGTTGGAGCACGTTCTCCAAACAAGAAGGTGAAGGCAGTTCCCGTGAGATTCTTCTGCAAGCGGCTAACGCGCACTGCTACGCAATGCTCGCAAGGTATTACGCAGAATAATTTATTTATCATTTTGGTTTGCTCCCTTGCAGATCTCCCCAATTAATCCTGTGAGGGAGCTCCCAAAAAAGAATTTATAAAAAGACAGGCCGGTGCCTGTCTTTTTTTGTCGTCATAAATGTTCGCTGCATATAATGTAATACTGCAAAGAGGTTTTTTATGACTTTAAGCGTGTGCCTTATCGTGAAAGACGAGGAAGAGGTGATCGCCCGCGTTCTGGAATGCGCAAAACGGTTTTCCGACGAGGTCATCGTCGTGGATACGGGTTCGACGGACAAAACGGTTGAAACGGCGAAAAAATTTACGGATAAGGTTTATTTTTTCGAATGGTGCGACGATTTTTCCGTCGCCCGCAATTTTGCGTTTGAAAAAGCAACGTGCGACTACGTTATGTGGCTTGATGCGGATGACGTCGTGACGGACGAAAACTGCGAAAAAATCAAGTCAGTCGTTGCAAACGCCGATTTCGATATGGCGTTTTTGCCGTATGCGACGGCGTTTGAAAACGGCGAGCCGACCTTCGTCTATTACAGGGAGCGTATCTTCAAACGCAGCAAACATTACAGGTTTACGGGGGCGGTCCACGAAGCGGTTACGCCCGAGGGCAACGTCGTGTATGCGGACGCGGTAATTTGCCATAAGAAGGTGAAAGGCGGCGACCCGATGCGAAACTTAAAAATTTACCAAAAACTGATTGCCCGCGGAATACGCCTTGACGAACGCGCTAAATTTTATTACGGCATAGAGCTTTTTTACAACGGAATGTATTTGGAAAGCGACGCCGTCTTAGAAGATTTCTTAAAGGGCGGCGGCTGGGTTGAAAATAAGATCGAAGCCTGCCAGAACCTCTATTCGGTATATACCGCCGTAGGAGACAAAGAAAGGGCGCTGAAAAGCCTTTTCGGATCCTTCGTTTATGCTCCGCCGAGGAGCTGGGCGTGTTGTTGTATCGGCAGTTATTTTTTTGAGAAAAACGACGTTAAGTCGGCGATATACTGGTACGAACGCGCGCTCGACTGCGACAACGGTGAAAAGAACGGAGCATTTGTAAACGTCGATTACGCGGGGTATATTCCGCTCATGCAGTTGTGCGTTTTATACGACAAACTTGGCAATTACGAAGCGGCAAATAATTTTAACGAACGTGCGGGG
>CAZBTB010000362.1:0-1860 GCA_964494605.1 uncultured Lachnospiraceae bacterium | reverse complement strand
GTTCGCTCTACGGGGATTATCCCCACACGCAATCAAAGCACAGAAAAGGCATAGCCTAACGCTATGCCTGAATCTTTCATTTTCTTCTTACTAAAATTCCCTATGGGAACTACGGTAACCGACAGGTCGTTTTTTATTTGCACTTATAGCTGTATTATTTAACCGTCATGATTATGGCTTGCGGATAGTCGCCGAAGTTTTTGCCGAAGAGGTTAAGACCGCCGCGGTGCTTGGCGTCGTCTTTTATGCCGATAGTGAGCTGAACCGCCGAGCCGTCGTAAAGCTTGAGGTCGTCGAACTTTACCCGGTCGCTGACGAACTGCATATCCATAAACACTCCTTCGCGGTTTACGGTTATGTTTTTTAAGATACCGAACTGCGTACTCGTTACCGGCCAGAATTCGGGCGTATAGCGTCCGCGCCGTCCGCCGAAGTCGCCGGGCGAGGTGAAGGTGAGCACTTCTATGCCGTTGATGGAAATCGTAATGTCGCTCGGCCAATTATTGTTGTAGTAAGTGGTTTCCGAACAGATTTCAAATGAGAACGAGATTTCCGAGCAGGGGTGGTGATTTAAGGGCGCGGTGGGGAAATTGTACGAAATATAACCGCTGTCGAACCAAAGACATTCGGCTTTTACGCGGTTCGCCATAAAGAATATGCTCGGGTCGTCGAGTAGTCCCAGCCCTGTATCTTTGCCCACCATGCCGCAAGGGGCTTTTATATGGCAGTGCGAAAACATGCCGATGGGCAGCTCCTCGGAGTATTCCTGCGTGGGAGACGTCAGTTGTTTTTTACTGCCTATGTGAAGGATGTATTTAAGTACAATGTGCGTGCAGTATTTAACATGCCCTTTGGGTCCCGGAAAGTAATTTATGAAAATGAGCTGAGCGTCGGCAAGCGTGTTCAGGTGGCGTGCCACCGACGAGGCGGGAATGTCCAGCTCCTTAGCAAGCTCGGAAACGTTTTTTGAGCTGTCGCACAGCGACTTCAATATTCGGACGCGTTCGGGCAGCGAAAGGGCATGCCCGATTTTGCAAATCATGTCGAGGTCTTCGGCGTGGTGGAGTGATAGCTCTATATCCTTATTGGGGTTTATTACGTCGCTCATAATTCCTCCCGTAAATCGTTTGCTTAATTATAACCATATGTGTTCGGCATTGTCAAGCGTTTGGGAGTGGACACCATTTTTTGCGTAGCTTATCAAAAGTTAAGAAACAAGCCGTTCTAAACACTCAATTTTCGGTAAGCAGCAGGGTATTGACTTTTGGTTTTGTTATGTTAAAATGATAAGTACAAATACTTTCTTTGTCCGCTGACAGGTAAAGAGTTTTGCAAATTTTTCTTGGGAAATGGGGACGCTATGTATAGGACAGAATATCCGCAACCGCAGTTTATGAGACTTGACTTTACTATCTTAAACGGAACGTGGCAATTCACCGTTCCCGCGATTGACGGGTGCGGCGGGTTTGACGGCGAAATCGAAGTGCCGTTCTGCCCCGAGTCGAAATTAAGCGGAATAGGATATAACGGTTTTATCAAAGAGTGCGAGTACCGCCGCACGGTAAAGCTCGTTAAGCCTGAAGCGGGCGAGCGGCTGGCGCTTAACTTCGGCGCGGTCGACTACGAAGCGCACGTTTACGTTAACGGCGCGCTTGCGGGAAAACACCGCGGCGGCTTTACGCCCTTCGGTTTCGATATAGCTCCTTACGTATTTGACGGCGACAATGAGATACGCGTCAAGGTTTACGACGACATAACGGATAATCTGCCGTCGGGTAAACAGACCTCAAGGCCGGAAAGTCACGGCTGTTTTTATTCGCGCGTTACGGGAATCTGGCAGACCGTATGGCTGGAGCGCAC
>CAZBTB010000361.1:0-1862 GCA_964494605.1 uncultured Lachnospiraceae bacterium | reverse complement strand
CTTCCCAGACCGAAGGGTTCATAAGTATCGCACAGTCAACGCCTACGTTATACGGGTTCTCGGTGACGAACTTTTTCCACCAGGCTTTTTTGACATTGTTCTTAAGTTCAACGCCGAGCGGACCGTAATCCCATGTATTGGCGAGACCGCCGTAAATTTCGCTTCCCGCGAAAATAAAACCGCGACCCTTGCAAAGCGCGGTGAGTTTGTCCATTGTAAGTTTGTTATCCGCCATGATTAGCTCCTTATTTCTTATATAAGATAATAATAAATACTTTTTTATTTTTTGTCAAGTATTATCACACTTGCGCCCGAAAATCAATATTATGAAGTAGGATAATCCTTAAAACACCGCGGAAACAAAAGATATAAAACACCAATGACAAATTACCCGCGAATTTCGGGTAGGGTAACGCGGTCGGGGCGTCACTGCCGCGATTGCCCGAAAATTTTACAAGGAGGAAACACGGATATGTTTAACAACGGATGTGGATGCGGCAACGACATTTTCCTTATCCTTATATTATTATGCTGCTGCGGCGGCGGTAAGGATTGCGGCTGCTACGACCGCAAGGGCTGCGATTGCTGCGATATTCTCGTATGGCTGTTGCTCTTAAACTGCATTTGCGGCAAAAACGATTGCTGCTGCAAATAAGTTTCGACTTCTTACATAAGAGGTGATTAAGATTTCCAAATCCGCTTGCGTAACACTTCGCGAGCGGATTTGTGTTTTTAAACGGTGGAGATTCCTCGTCGCAATATCGCATAATGCTCATTGCTCGCTTAGGTCATGACAGAAAGTGGGTATTCGCCTTGCTTGGGTTGATAATGGTAGCCCATACTATGTAATGTCATTCCGAACGCGTAGCGGAGGAATCTCCACCGATTAGAAAGTTAACTTAGAGTGAGCGGTTGCCTAAGGAGGAATCTCCGTATTTTAAAAATTTTTCCGCGGTAAAGTCATACGCTTGATTTTGTCGCGCTTTTATGGTAACATATTATATAAATATTATGTCGGTACCGTTTCGGACCGAACGACTTATTTAATTTTTTCAAAGTGCGGGCTATTCGTTCTCGAAAGCTCAGCCCGGGAGCAAAAAATGAAAAGTAAATCCAAAAGCGTCGTAATGTACGCAACGCTTGCCGCGCTTATCGTGGCAAGTATGTACCTCGACAGAACGCTTACGTTCTATCTTCCCGTGTCCGCGGCGTTTATTACTTTGACGGTCACGTTTACTTTCGGACTCGTTCACGACAAACTAGCGTTTTCGGTGGCGGCGGGAGCAATCTTCGGCGTTGCGTCGTGCTTACTGTCGCTTATTATGGGAAACGAATCGTTTATCGACCCGCGTATCTCGATATTGCCGAGGTTCTGTCTCGGTTTTATTCTTTTCGGAGTCTATAGGCTTATGAGAAAAATTCTGCATAAGCTCCCGAACAAAAGACGCGAAATATTATCCGTCGGAACGGCAAGTGCCGTTACTGCAGTGACAAATACCGCACTCGTGTTATCCGCGCTGACGGTTTTCGGTAAGCAGTATTTTACGGGCGACGCGCTGAAAATCCTGTTGCTTGTAAACGCTTTACCCGAAATGATATTAAGCGCTGTACTCGTGCCGATTATAGTAATAAGCTTACGTAAAGCTTTGCGAATTTCGGTCGATTACGCTAAGCCGCAGGAAAAACAACCCGAAACGATAGAGGAATAATAAATGATACTCGTAGTAGATATAGGCAACACGAATATAAAACTCGGCATTTTCGACAACGGCGAGCTTGTAGACTCGACGCGGTTAAGCTCATCGACGCACAAGACCAGCGACGAATACTATTTGTCGATCAAGGATTTGTTCGAAACAAAG
>CAZBTB010000360.1:0-1879 GCA_964494605.1 uncultured Lachnospiraceae bacterium | reverse complement strand
ACGAAAAGGGCGTAACTCCCTTTATCTGGTGCAACGACGACAGCTACCGCATGGGTTACTATTACTCGCTGTGGGCAGGCTACGAGGGTAAAAACAACTTCAACCTCAATTTTGTCGGAGAGGGTACGGATACGCACTTGGGCGAAATCAACGACGCTAACGTGACAAAGCTTTTGGAACAGAAAGGCAGAATGTTCGGCTACGACGTCGCGCATGAGATCATTTCCAATAAGTATTACGATAACGAGAGTATGAACGGCGTTATTCTGCACACGTCGGCGCAGGAGAAATTTTTAAGAAGCCGTCCCGACAACAAGCCTATCGCAATGATACTCGAGGGCTGCTGGTGGGAAAGAGAGGCTTCGCTCGTGTTCGAAAGTCTTGCCCGCCGCGACTCGAAGTACGCTTACGGTAACCGCCGATTTGCGTTTATGCCCGTACCGCTTTACGACGAAAACGCGTCTGCGCGCGAAACGTACTACAGCACTTCCTCGGCAACCACTGCTATCATCAACGCAAACACCAAACATCTCGACGTTGCCAAGGACTTTCTCAAGTTTACCATGAGCGAACACGCTATGTCCGTATTTACAAAGCATACCGGCATGATCCGTCCCTTTGAGTACGAGCTCGAAGAGGGCGTGTACGACTCGCTCACGCCTTTCCAACGTTCGTTCTACGACATGTATACCAGCGATAACGTCGACATTGCGTACGGTAATACGACCGGAAGAAATACGAACTTTTTGTGCAGCAACGGTTCCACCTATTTCAGATTCGATAAGTGGCAGTACGGCTCCAAGGTAGGTACTACGACCTACAGCGATCCGTATATCGCGTTTATGGGCAACACGAGTCTTACGGCTCAGCAGTTCTTCGAGGGAGCAAAGTCGTTGTTTTCCGACGTAGACGATTATTACGCTAATTGGAAGCAAAATAATTGAGGATAGTCTATGAAAATAACTCAAAAATTTTACGACTTTAAGGTCGCGATTCACAATAAACTCACGGGCGGCAAGCCGAAAAAGCAGAGTAAGCCCGTGATGAGAAAGATTAAAGAAAAATTGTTTTTGGCGGCGCTTTTTGCCTATCCTCTTGTTCAGTTCGTCGTATTCTACATCGTTGTCAACGTAAACTCGGTTCTGCTAGCGTTTAAGACTTATAACCCGGCGGACGGCACGTATTTTTTCAGCGGACTGAATAACTTCAAAAACGTTTTTTACGATTTCAGTCACGATTCGATGCTCCTTAGCGGACTTGGCCGCGGCGTAATATTTTATCTGTTTTCCACGTTTATAGGAATGCCCGTTCATTTGATCGTAGCGTATCTGTTGTATAAAAAGATCCGCGGCTCACAATTCTTCCGCACCGTGCTTTTCTTTCCGTCGCTGATTTCGTCTATCGCCATGGTCATTATGTTTAAGTACTTCGTTGCTTACGGAATCCCCGAGATTATGACAAAAGTGTTTAAGGTCGCGGAGGACAAAGTTCCCAACTTTTTCATGGATACCGATATAGCGTTTCCGCTCATGATTTTCTACGGACTGTGGACGGGAGTGGCAAGCGGCATGGTTATCTATATGAGCTCGATGTCGCGTATTCCCGATTCGCTTATAGAGTTCGGTCAGCTGGAGGGCATAACGCTCTTTAAAGAATTCCGCTCGGTAATTCTGCCCATGATTTATCCTACCGTATCGCTGTTCTTGGTTACGGGCTTAACGGGTCTTTTCACAAGCTCGGGTTCGGTGTACGCGTTTTACGGCGATAAGGCGCAGGAAAAGCTGCAAACGCTCGGGTATTATCTGTTTACCAGAGTTATCGGTGAAAACTCGTCGTTCGAGGCTTATCCGTACGCCTCGGCTGTCGGACTGCTGTTGAC
>CAZBTB010000359.1:0-1893 GCA_964494605.1 uncultured Lachnospiraceae bacterium | reverse complement strand
TTACTTACGAATTTCTTTCTCTTAGTATTACCTAACATAGTCTTAAACATTGCATCACTTACGATAGATATCTGTTCATCATTAGGGATATCATTCAAAAACTTCTCATTCGTGACTGCCCCGACTGTCGTGACTTTATAATCTGATAAACTCTTCTTCGATATAAAGTCCTTTATCGAAAATGCCGGGCATAAAGTTAAAATGATTGTCCACAGCGACAATGACGACGGAACGGAGCTTACCGAAGAGGTTTTGAAAAACACCGACGTTCTTATTTGGTGGGGACACTGGTATCACGGCACGGTCGCCGACTCGGTCGTGGACATGGTTGCCGATTACGTCAACCGCGGAATGGGTTTGTTGGCGCTTCACTCTGCGCACGAGTCCAAGGTCTGCAGGCGGCTGTTCGGCACGAGCGGCGCACTTTCCTGGCGCGAAATGGGCGAGAACGAACGTGTTTGGGTAATAGAGCACAACCACCCGATAACAGAGGGCTTGGGCGATTATATAGACCTCGAGCACGAGGAAATGTACGGCGAGCCGTTTTCTATTCCCGCGCCCGACGAACTTATCTTTATCAGCTGGTTCCGCGGCGGAGAGGTCATGCGCTCGGGATGTGTGTATAACCGCGGCTACGGCAAAATGTTCTTCTTCCGTCCGGGGCACGAAACACTGCCGACGTACAACAATAAGGACATTCAGCGCGTAATCCTAAACTCGCTAGAGTATCTTAAGTCGCGTCGTCCCGTTCTTACCGAGCCGATCGGCAGTAAGCACGTACCCACTCCGCCGGAGAAAATCCGAGGGAAAACATTTAATGTTTGATTTTTACGAAGATACGGATCTTGAGCTTATTGCTAAAAAGGGAAAATTGTCGCCGGTCGGCGGCAAAATGTAAAGTTATTGCATAAATAACTTGTCAAAACAACAAAAAAGCAGTATAATATATAACACGGACGCATGGAAGAAGTTCGTTAATCCTGCGTTCGTGTTTTTTGTTTTGATTATGGCGTTTAGAGAAAAGACAACTTATATCAAGAACGTATTGCTGCCCGGATTTCTTATAAGCGGGTTGACGGGTGCGATTATGGGCGTGCTTATATTTTTCTATAAGTGGGGCGCGCAGATTATCGCTTCGTTTACCTCTTGGATTTATATTGCGGTGCGCGAAAACCCGTGGTTTGTGCCCGTGATGTTTATCGGGCTCGTCGGGCTCGCGCTTGTGATGAGCGTGCTTATAAAAGGCGCGCCCAGCGTGGGCGGAGGAGGGATTCCGACAGCCGAGGGAATCTTGAGAGGACTGATTACTTTCAGGTGGCTCAGGTCCTTGTTCTGTATGATAGTCAACAGCTATATTGCGTTTTTTGCCGGGTTGCCGCTCGGAAACGAAGGACCGAGCGTGCTTATCGGTACGAGCATAGGCAGAGGAACGAATAAGCTGTTTAACCGTACGCCCGCTTGGGACAGGTACGTCATGACGGGCGGTGCGGCGGCGGGCTTTGCAGTCGCTACGGGTGCGCCCGTAACGGGCATTATCTTTGCGCTCGAGGAAGTGCATAAGCGTTTTTCGCCTATGATACTCATGGTTGCGATGAGCTCGGTGGTTTTTGCCGAGGGAGTGGCTCAGGCGCTTGCTTACGCTACGGGCAGGTCGACGGAGATGTTTGAAATCGCACTGCTTCCCGCAATGCCGCTCGAGAATATCTGGATCGGACTGCTTGCGGGCGTTGCCGCGGGACTTGCGGCGTTATTGTTTATCAAAGGCTTTTCGCTTATATATAAATTGCTGAGCGAAAAACTGCATGAGAAAATAAGACTCGAAGTCAAGCTTATTATCCTGTTTGTGATTGTAGGCGCGGTGGGACTTGTTTTGCCTGCGGCTGTGGGCAGCGG
>CAZBTB010000358.1:0-1902 GCA_964494605.1 uncultured Lachnospiraceae bacterium | reverse complement strand
GGTCAAAATTCTTGCCGACGAGGCAAAGATGGAAATCCCGAAGTTTTCAAAGTCGGATAATAGCGGCATAACGAGAGAAAAACGGGACAGGCTGTATTCGCTCATGCGTGAGGCTGCGCGGCATTACCACGATAATCTTAAAGGCAGCGGCGGCAAGCTTGCAAGAGACTATTTGGCTGCACGTGAGATAAGCGACGGAATAGCGACACGATTCGGGTTCGGCGCGAGCTACGACGGCGAGGAAATAATTAAGTTTTTGCTTAATAAAGGATACACCCATGCCGAGATGAAAGAAGCGGGACTTATCGAACAGCGCGGCGACAGGTGGTACGACGTTTTTTACGGTCGGCTTATGATCCCCATAATAAACAACTTCGGTGAGGTTGTTGCGTTCGGCGGTCGGCTTATAAACCCCGAAACCCACATTCCCGTCAAGTACCGTAACTCTACCAATACGCCCATTTTCGACAAGTCGAAAACGCTGTACGCTATCAATCTTTTAAAAAAGAAAAAACAGCGCGAAACGATTAAATACGTCATTATTGCCGAAGGATACATGGATGTCGTTGCGCTTCATAAGGCAGGGTTCGACACGGCGGTGGCAAGCATGGGTACGGCGCTGACGCTTGCTCAGGCCAAGCTTATTCGCAATTATTCGCCCAACGTATACATTAGTTACGACGGCGATTCGGCAGGACAAACCGCAACGCTGAGGGGCTTGGATATCCTGGCTGACGCGGGACTTAACGTAAAAGTAGTGTCGCTTCCCGACGGACTCGATCCCGACGATCTTATCAAACAGCGCGGCGCCGAGGCGTACGCCGAGCTTATCAGAAATGCCGAGACTTTACCGGCGTTTAAGCTCAACAGTCTTAAAAAGCGTTTCGATCTGACTGCGCCCGACGGAAAATCTTCATACGCGATTGAAGCAATGAAGGTAATAAAGGCGCTCGAAAACCCCGTCGAGCAGGAAGAATACCTAAAAATCGTCCACGATATTACCGGTTATTCGTTTGACGTCCTTCGTAAGCAAGCCGACCTTATTGCAAAAAAGGAAGAAGAGGAACGCCCGCTTGTGCAACCGTTTACGGAAACGCCGCGACCGAACGTCACGAAACCCAGGAACAAAACCGAGTTGTTCGTTATAGCGAGTATTGCGCACGGTATGCCGTACGTGGATTACACCGACGACGTTTATCCGTATTTATCCCGATCGGTTGACCGTAAGATTTACGAGTACGCGCTCGAAAAGTTTAAGGCGGGGGAAATCCCGTCGCTTGGGACGCTTTACAGCATGTTCGATGGCGAAGAACGTAATGAGATTACGGAAATTGCCGAGTACGATTTTTTGGCAGGGGACGACGGGGCTAAGTACCGCATGTGCCTCAACCGCATGAAAATCGCAAACGTAACAGCCGAGAAGGAAAGACTTGCAAAAGAATTCGACCAAACGAAGAACTATCAGCTTTTAAAAGACATCACTCGCCTTGACAGTTTACTTAAAGGCTTGAAAAACGGAGGAGACAATGACTGAAGCTCTTACTCAAGATAACCGACAGCCGTCTAAACGCACAATAGAAGAACAAATTGCCTTGCTCGTAAAAACAGGCTCGAAAAAAGGATTTTTGACTACCGACGAGGTTTCGGAAGCGCTTGTGCTTTATTGTGACGCTTCACAAAAGGATATCGACGCGGCGTACGAAACATTGGCAAACAACAGCATTTTGGTGGTTTGCGAAGAATCCGCCGACGTTTCGATGATGGATGAAACGGTTTACACGGGCGAGGATTCCACTAAAGCGTACCTCAAGCTTTTGGGGCGCGAGGAACTGTTGTCCGCCGAAGAAGAAAAGGAGCTCGCGAAGCTCTCCGCCGAAGGAGATAAGACCGCCAAGGACCGAT
>CAZBTB010000357.1:0-1905 GCA_964494605.1 uncultured Lachnospiraceae bacterium | reverse complement strand
AGTGATATAGTTTTGCAAACACTACTCTTACGGAGGTACATTATAATGTCAGAGGAAAAGAAAAACACGTGCGCAAACTCCAATGCGCCCGATAAGAGCATGGAGCGCAAGATTGCAGACGTCGTTATTCACGAAAGCGACGTAAAGAAAGATCCCAACGAAGACGCAGAGAGCGCCGACGCGCCCTACCATAATCTGGCCAAGTACAGAATGGTAAGTTCTTCGGACGAAGACTCCTTCGACTGCCAGAGAAGTTAACCCAACGCCCTTTTGCCGACTTTACTTTTTATTTAATAGGTGGAGATTCCTCGTCGCGTATCGCTCACTCGGAATGACAAAACGATATAAGTCACGGGTATATTCTGAGGCTTAGTATTAACCGAGAAGATTTAATAATGTAATGTCATTTCGAGTGAGAGCCGAGTGCAACATGGCTCGACGAGAAATCTCAACCTTTTAAAATCGGCTACCGCTAACTTAAGAAAATACGGAAAACCGCCCTTCGGCATGAAGAGCGGTTTTCCTATTTAAATAAAGGAAGAAATGTGAGATATACTTTGTATATCTGCGAATATTATAGTCCGCAAATGTGTTAATCGCATGATAACGGGATAAAAGGCTAATTAAATCCTAGGCGTTCTCGTTTGATTGGGAAACTAAGGGCAATTCGAACCAGAATGTCGTGCCGTTGTTTATGACGGAATCTATGCCGTACTCGGCGTTGTGAACGATAAGAAGGTTCTTGACGATAGACAAGCCTATGCCGCTGCCCACGACCGCACGTTTGCTTTGGCTGGAGCGGTAATATCTGTCCCAGACCTTATCGCGCTCGGACGGAGCTATACCTCTGCCCGTGTCGCTTATTTCTGCGCGTACTTTTCCGTCCCGGCGTTTGACGCGGACGATAACGCGCTTATCCTCGCCCGTATAGCTGACGGCGTTACCGATAAGGTTGTAGAAAATCTGTTCGACCATACGCTCGTCGCAACTGACTTTGCAGTCCTCGTCAAGCTCCAGCTCGAATTTATAGCCGTTTTGTTCGGACAGAATGGAAAACCGCTCTAAAACTCCGCGCGTCAGCTCCGCAATATCCACAACCGACATTTGCGGTTCGCGCGTACCTGCCTGAAGCTTGGATAGGTCGAGTAAGTCGTTGACGAGCATAGTTAATCTATCCACTTCTTCGATAATGACACGGCAGTGTTCGGTGCGCTTTTTCTCGTCTTTACCCGAGATGTCTCGTATCATTTCGGCGTACGCTTTAACCATGGTGAGCGGCGTTCTGAGGTCGTGACTGACGTTAGCCAGAAAGTCACGGCGCAGTTTTTCGGTCTTTTCCAATTCCTCGGTGGAATGGTTGAGCGCTTTGGCAAGCTCGTCGAACTCGGCGTAACCGCTTTTCTTAAAGACGACCTTTTTACCCTTGCCGAGTAGCTTTGCCGTGGCGGCGAACTCGGTAATGGGACGCGTAATGCTCTTGGAAAAAGCATAGGACAAAAGAACGGATACAACGATACAAATGCAGGTAACCAGAACTAACTGGTTGGCTAACAGCGCCGTGGTAATATCCATGGGCGTTATTGCGGTGGCGGTATAAAAATAAACCGTTCCCGCGGCGGTAAGCTTTGTGCCGCCAACGACAAGCGTATACGAATCGTGACTGTCGCGCCTAAGCCTGTAAGTAAACTGCTCGCCGCCTTTTTCGGCTGCCAGACGGAAATACTCAGACTCGGGCATGAAGTTCATTGCCTGCTCGCGGATATACTCCATATCGATTGCGTCGCCCTGCTGAGCGTTGATGGGATCGCTGTAATACAGGGGGTGAATGTCTGATTTATCAAGCTCATTTAAAGTCACGCCGTCGTCGAGCACAAACATCACAATCATCATATTATTGACGTACAC
>CAZBTB010000356.1:0-1910 GCA_964494605.1 uncultured Lachnospiraceae bacterium | reverse complement strand
TGCCCACATCGGCGTCTGCCGGAGCGGTTTGGACTTTTTTCTCTTCCGACATTTTTACCGTTTCCGTTTCTTCCTTCTTTTCCGCTTTGGGTTTTTTCTCCTTTTCGTCAAGCTTTTTTATAAAGCGGTTACCGAAACATAAGTTGCGGAATTTAGGTACAAATACGGTTACAATTATCAGCGCCAGAGCTGCAACAAACAGCAACACAAATACAATGAGTGCGATAGTCAACGCCATTTCTTTGTAAATATTCGCCGCATTTATCAGGTTAGCCGAATAGGGAATTCCTATCATGCTAAGCATAACTTTTCCGCCAGAAGTCGTAATAATATCCACAGTGTGCTCCTTATTTTCTAAATTGTCAGAGTAAAAAATCAATTTACGCGATGCTTCTATATCGCAGTCCAAATCGAACGAACCGACCTTTTTGCCGTCTATATAGACATCGGCAGAGCCAAACCCTTCTCCCGTAGCGCCGTAAAGCCCGATACTTTCGCCTGCAAATTTAATAACCAGTTTCTCGTTTTTATGTTCGGAAATGAGATATCCGTTAGGCAAGCTGTCGATTTCGGCAGAGTTTTTCCAACCGCGCGTTGCAAATAGTTTATTGCTGGTAGACGTAATTACCTGCTGCGTCGTCGATTGAACTCCCGCGTCAATCACGGAAATTATAGTAAAGTTTTTGCCCGAAGTACCTTTAACTACAAGCTTCCAATACCTTCCGTTTACTACCTTATCAAATTTAAGAGTAGCAACTTTAGTTCCGTTAGTGTTTACGTACGCAAGCGTATCGCCCGAAGAAACAGCCCTGTAATTTACGTTGTCGTCGGAAATAAGCAACTCGTAGGAAGTTATTCTTGCGTCGTCGTTCTGCGTAAGTCTGGTTGTTATGGTAAAGTAGTTGAACGGCTGTACCTTGGCTGTATCGATTATAAATACGTCGGGGTTTTGCGGAGTTGGCGGTTTAATGCCGTCTTTTGCCTGCCAGGCAGTATGGAAAATGGTATTTGTCTGCCCGTCTATCAGCCAACTCCATTTATCCGTTCGGAATACCGTAACCTCGCCTGTTTTCTCGTCGGTCATATTTTCTTCGTGATATCTGCCGTCATTGACGTTTTCGGGTGCCGTAACCACCTTCCACTCGGTTTTATCAGTTGCCGTAGACGAAAGATTTATGTTGTCTTTTTTGGAGACCAGAAATTGCGGCTCGTAAATATACTGAGGCGCCGTCTGTCCCAAAGGGAAATCGGGATGATATACGTCGGCTGAATTCAACTGAACGTAATTGCCTTGTTCATTCTTAACCGCTATCGAAGCGGAACCGCCTCCGCCCGTGTTGACGTTGAATATCCTTAAGGCATAAAACTTGCCTTTTTCTACCGTTCTGGTGATGTTATACTCCTTATACGAGCTTATGTCGTGCGTGCCCGATATTATTTCTTCAAGGCTGTCAAAGTCTTCTCCGAAATAAACTTTAACCCAATCGTCCCATTTTGCGGAGATTGAAATTTCGCCGGATACGGGCGCTTTCCAATAAAATTCGGCAATTCTTACGTCCTTTTTACCCGAAGCGGACTGATACGTGTCGATATTCGGAGTTGCAATTCCTCTGACTTCATCGGGTTGCTTACCCGCGACGTCGGCAAAAATCTCATCGAAGTTGTTGCCCTTAACATCGTTATAAGAAGTAAGCCTTGCACCGTTATATGAAATTCTCAAAGTTATCTGTAATCTGTGAACTACGCCGTCCGAAAGCTTTACATCAAACGTAAAACCGTCAAAAGTTCCCGTATATTTCTTATCGAACGAGTATACCCATTTACCGTCGCCCAGTTCTTTGATTTTTCCGTGTTCAGGCTGATTTACGTTAATGATTTTAAAACCTTTAGCCTCGGCAGTATCCAGAGTG
>CAZBTB010000355.1:0-1910 GCA_964494605.1 uncultured Lachnospiraceae bacterium | reverse complement strand
TTACAAGACTGCAGGTGTTGACGTCGAGGCGGGTTACAGCGCGGTCAAATTGATGAAAGAATACGTTAAGTCTACGTACGACAAGAACGTTGTCGGGGATCTGGGTTCGTTCGGCGGTTTTTACGCGCTCGACGATAAGCCCGACGGCGACGTGCTTGTGGCTGGAACGGACGGCGTAGGAACGAAGCTTAAATACGCGTTTGCGACGGATAAGCACGACACTATCGGAATAGACTGTGTGGCTATGTGCGTCAACGACATTGTATGCCAGGGCGCAAAACCGCTGTTGTTCCTCGACTACATAGCGTGCGGCAAGCTTGTGCCCGAAAAGATCGCAACGATAGTCAAGGGCGTAGCGGAAGGCTGCCGTCAGTCGGGCTGTGCGCTTATCGGCGGCGAGACTGCCGAAATGCCCGGGTTCTATCCCGTGGACGAGTATGACCTCGCGGGCTTTTCGGTGGGTATTGCCAAACGCAACAAGGTCATAAACGGCTCCGATATTAAGGCGGGCGACAAGCTTATCGGACTTCGCTCGAGCGGCGTTCACTCCAACGGCTATTCGTTAGTCAGAAAGCTGTTCCCCGCAGACGACAAAGCGACGTTCGAGTTTAACAAGGAGCTGGGCGGCGTGCCTGCCGAGGTTCTGCTTACCCCTACGCGTATTTACGTCAAAACGGTGCTTGCTCTTATCGAGGAAGTTGCGGTCAAGGGTATCGCGCACATAACAGGCGGCGGTTTTATCGAGAACATTCCGAGAATACTGCCCGACGGTCTTGCTGCAAAAATCGACCGCAATTCGTACGAGCTGCCTAAGCTTTTCGTCGAGTTACAGCGCCGTGCAGGCATTACCTACGAAAAGATGTGCAACACGTTCAACATGGGTATCGGAATGGTTATCGCAGTGGATGCAAAAGACGCAGATAAAGCTATGGCTAAACTCGAGGCGCTTAATGAGCAGCCCGTTGCGCTCGGCGAGGTCGTAAAGGGCGAGGGCGTCATTCTATGAAACGGCTGTGCGTGTTCGCGAGCGGTTCGGGATCGGACTTTCAGAGCATAATCGACGGCGTAGCTAGCGGACTTATCGACGGAAAAATAGAGCTTCTCGTCGCGTCCAAACCCGATATTTACGCTATCGAGCGGGCAAAAGCCGCAGGGATAGAGTACGTCGTTTTCAATAAAAACGACTACGAGTCGACGGTAAAAATGTACGACGTACTTGTTCCGCTATTGAATGAGAAACGAATCGACCTCATAATTTTGGCGGGATATCTGACCGTACTTACGCCCAACATAGTTTCGGCGTTCAAAAATAAGATTATCAACATTCACCCTTCGCTGATACCTAAGTACTGCGGCGACGGGTTTTACGGTATGCGCGTGCACCGCGCGGTTATCGCGGGCGGCGAAAAAGAGTCGGGCGCAACCGTGCACTACGTTGACGAGGGAACGGACACGGGCGCAATCATAGCTCAGGAAAAAGTTCCCGTGCTCGACGGCGACACGCCCGAGAGCTTACAGGCAAGAGTTTTGGAACTTGAGCATAAGCTTTTGCCAAAAACGGTTGCAAAGCTTTGTAAAGAATAAAACGAATAAAAAACATAAGGAGAACGGATATGAAAAAGAGAGCACTTATCAGCGTATCGGACAAGACCGATATCGAAAAGGTAGCGAAAAGACTCGTTAATTTAGGTTACGAGATTATTTCCACGGGCGGAACGGAAACCGCGCTCAAAAAAGCGGGCATCGCCACGATCAACATCAGCGACATTACGGGCTTTCCCGAGTGTCTCGACGGCAGAGTAAAGACATTGCACCCCATGGTTCACGCGGGGCTTCTCGCTATGAGGTCTAATCCGGAGCACATGGCTCAGCTCGAAAAGCTGGGAGTAAACACTATCGACGTCGTTATC
>CAZBTB010000354.1:0-1927 GCA_964494605.1 uncultured Lachnospiraceae bacterium | reverse complement strand
TATTTCGTCGTCGTCCACACCTTCGATATGATTCCATGTGAGCGCACCGCCTTCGCCTGTAGTAAAATTCTTCACGGCGTGAAAGCTAAACGACGAAAAGTCTGCGATACTCCCTACCTTCTTTCCGTGCCACTGCGCTCCAAAAGCGTGTGCCGTATCAGCGATAATGGCAATCCTGCCGAATGCCTTTTGTATTGCATTGGACGGTTTGAACAAATTCTTTTTACGATTGACTATCTCTAAAATCTTATCGTAATCGCAGGGCACACCGCCCAAGTCAACGGGGATAATTGCTTTGGTGCGTTCGGTGATCGCATTTTCCAAAGCTACATAATCCGGTTCCAAACTATCCGTTTGCGTATCGACAAGCACGAGTGTAGCCCCGACGTGACACACCACCGAAGCCGAAGCGGTGTATGTATATGCCGACGTTATAACCTCGTCACCCTCGCCTATACCGAGAATTCTAAGTGCCATTTCGGCACACGCAGTTTGTGAATTAAGGCACACGCATTTCTGCGTACCAACGTACTCCGCTATTAACTTTTCAAGTTTCTTTACTCTCGGTCCGGTAGTAATCCAACCGGAATTTAATGCTTCCGCTACTTCTTTTATTTCAAGCTCGGAAATGTCCGGCGGCGAGAATTTTATATTCATATCACACACCGTCCTCGAATTTGTAACCGCCTCTTTCCAAGTCGGCGTTACCGTTTTTCTCGTTTATTTTCTTATCCGAATACGCAAACGTTACTGTCTTATAGCCAAGCGATTCAAGCCGTTTTGCGTCTTCGGCACTACCGCATAACAATAAATCTTCGTCATAGCTTTCGGGAATTTCGGAATTTTCCATATCCGCGCAAAACAGTTTTAATAAAAGTTTTTTTATATCTTCGGGAGCTTTACCATCCCATATAATTAATAATTTGTCTTTCATACGCCTACCACCGCTGTTTTTCTGTCGCCCGAAATTCTGATTTCCGGAAGAGTAATAATTCCTATTGCCGCAAGTTTTAGAATTCTCTCCTGCGACAATTTTCCTTGTTTGTATCTCTTTCTTTGATCGCATATCCACGATTGCAAATCGAAACCGTCTTTATCTTTTTCATCGCATTTCGCTCGTATATGACCGTGTTCTTGCCAATAACGCAATGCTTTTTCGTAAGATCGTGCCCACAAATAATCGGGAACGTTCCATATCATCCCTATAGAATTAAGCCGTTCAATTTGTTCGTCGCTCAACTTCCCGTATTGATGTCTGCGGAATCGGTTAGTTCGCTGATTGGCAATCCAATTCCCAAGTTTATAACCGTCTTTACTAACAAAACCAATCGGAACAAGCAAATCATCATATTCCTGTCTATACTCTTGTGCGTGAAGAAATCCTATCTCCCAAGAATCGCCCAAATTCCAAATCATTCCGATTGCTTCGAGCTTATCGATTTGCTCTTTTGAAAGTTCACCGTCCTTATAGGCTTTACGCTGTCGTACAATCCAAACCTGCAATTTCGTTCCATGTAAAGTCCTATAATCTCCCGGAATACGCAAATGTCCATATTGTTCAAAGTACGCTTTTGCTTCTTCGTATCGCGCTAACCAAGCTTTTTGACGCGATTTACCTTTGCCGAGTTCCCATTCAACCCCAATCGCTTCCAATAATAAAACTCGCTCGTCTGTCAACTTTCTCGTACCGCGATTGCCCAAGTAAATCTGCTTTTGCTCATTAAGCCACTTATTGAGCCAAACCCCGTCGGCTTTATAGTCACAGGGAATATCGAGATGTCCGTTGGCTTCGTAAAATGCTTTTATCAAAGCATAAGCCTTATACCAAGACTTTTCTTTAACCCAAAGCATACCGATTTCATTAAGTCGCTTTTTGCGTTCGGTGCTCAACTTGCTTTCTCGCTCTCGCTGATTGCAAATCCAATCG
>CAZBTB010000353.1:0-1943 GCA_964494605.1 uncultured Lachnospiraceae bacterium | reverse complement strand
CGCAAATATACGAAATTTTCCAATAAAGATTTGGGTTTCCCGACCTTGACAAATTATGAAAACGGAATTATAATAGAAACATGAAAAATTTGTTTCAAACGATAAGAGCGTATTCGTTCATGAATGCGCACTTCACAAAAGAACACGGCATGGAGAATTTTCACACGCACAACAGTCTGGAAATTATTTACTGTATCGAAGGCGCTACCGAAATTCTCTATTATGCTGCGGGTACCGGGGAAAAACGCAGTATTATGATTCATTCGCACCAGTTTTTGCTGATCCGCTCGAATATCAAGCACTCTCAGCACATACAAACCGATCTTCACTCCATGGTTTTGCAGCTCGGTCCGTCGCCGCTTAATCAGCCGAGTTTGGAATCGGTTATCGTAAAAAAGCCATTTGCATTATCCATTCCGCGCGTAGCAAAGCTGATGGAAGTTTGGAACGACGTGCTTCTTCTCGACGATATTGCCGCAGTCAGCTCCGTACTCGACTCGGTCATTCAGCTTATTTACAAATATTTCACGGGAGCGTGCGACCTTGGATTTGCCTGTGCCGAGTACGAAATCGGGCTGAAAACTCTGCTGCTCGAGATTTGCCGCTGTCACGTCGACCGCACTCCTCAGCCCGGTTACAACCGCTATATAACGGGCGCGGTCAACTTTATCAATCTGCACTACAACCGTATAGGCGTACAGGAAATCGCCGACAGAATGAATATTTCGGTGGGATACCTAAGCGAGCTTTTCAAAAAGAGCACGGGCAAAACCCTGCAGGAGTATTTAACGGAAACGCGCCTGAGTAAAGCGAGCGAACTACTCCTTCAGTCCACCCTTAACGTAAAAAACGTTGCGGCAAAGGTGGGATACAATTCGCTCAGAACATTTGAAATAGCGTTTACAAAGCGTTACGGCATGTCTCCCCTGTCGTACCGGAAAACCAACGTTCCCGTGCAAATTTCCATTTGGAAAGACGAGGATACGGGTTATCACGAAATCATTCCCCAAAACGTTAACCTCGACGGCTATCCGTCGTTCGAAAACAACGAAACCGATTAAAGCTGTTTAATTACAGTTTGTCCGTATATTATGCGTCGTATCCCCGACCGAAAATTTTTTGAAAAATTCCATAAATTTTGTTGACAAACAAATTTTTGTGCGCTATACTCTATCCATACTTCGATAGGGAAGTAAATATTTTTAAGAGGATACAAACGCGAAAATGTTCGGCTTTGGCTCGGAAAACTTCACGCAAAACAATATGTCCATGCGCCTGTGTAACTGTAGGTGTACGGCTTTTAACGTGCTTTTTTCCGAAACGTTTTCGTTTTAACGCTTAACGGCAGCGCAGAATTTACGCGCAGCTTAACAACGCTTATTAACCGAGAGACCGTTCGGAAATCTCTCGGTTTTTTTATTTTGTTTATAAAAATTTTTTATATAAAAGGAGAATATAAAAATGTCAAAAGTTTACACTTCCGCCGATCAGCTTATCGGCAAAACCCCGCTCTTAGAGCTTACGCACATCGAAAAGTCGCTTGGACTTAAAGCCAGAATACTCGCCAAGCTCGAGTACTTCAATCCCGCAGGCTCCGTTAAAGACAGGATCGCAAAAGCCATGATTGACGACGCCGAAGCAAACGGCAGGCTCAAGCCCGATTCGGTCATTATCGAGCCAACCTCGGGCAATACGGGCATAGGTCTTGCGTCGGTTGCCGCCGCCAAGGGCTACAAAATTATTATCGTTATGCCCGAAACCATGTCTGTCGAACGCCGTCAGCTGATGAAAGCGTACGGCGCGGAGCTGGTACTTACCGAGGGCGCCAAGGGCATGAAGGGCGCTATTGCGAAAGCCGAAGAGCTTGCCGCTCAAACGCCCAACAGCTTTATCCCCGGTCAGTTCGTCAATCCCGCCAATCCCAAAGCGCACTTTACGCACAC
>CAZBTB010000352.1:0-1946 GCA_964494605.1 uncultured Lachnospiraceae bacterium | reverse complement strand
TAAGCCCGTTCTTTTTAACGCACCAGCAATAACTGCGGTCGTGTAAAATGTTGCGCATAAACGGCGTACATTCGGGATGCAGTCCGCGTTGATGAAAGGATACCAGTAGGTTATAGTCACGCCTCAGTACCCTTATGTATTCGGCTATGTCGCTGATTAAATCAATCGTTCGCATTGTTATTTACCTGTGTTATGCAGAAATTTA
Source organism: uncultured Lachnospiraceae bacterium (assembly GCA_964494605.1). Classification (GTDB taxonomy): domain Bacteria; phylum Bacillota; class Clostridia; order Christensenellales; family Pumilibacteraceae; genus UBA10677. The sequence continues at coordinate 1,741 of CAZBTB010000352.1, read as the reverse complement.
TAGTTTTAATTCTTAAATATGCAGTATTTTTAAGGAAAAACCCGTAAAAATCTATTATAATACTAATATACTCCAAATGCGGACCGATGTCAAGAGGTGGCATATGAAAATCGAAACAAATTTTCCGGGCGGCAATATTATCGTTAATTAATAACTTTCGCTTTTTATTTCATTATGACAGTAATTTATAGTTTTGGTCTGTAAAAAAGCAGTATTTTTAAGGAAAAACACGTACGAATCTTTTATAATACTACTATACTCCGAAACGAAATTATCAAAAGAGGTGGATTATGAAAATCGAAACGAATTATCCTGGCGGCAATATTACCGTCGAAAGCCAAGAGGGCAACACTTTCCGTCTTGCTCCGGACCTTCGAACCACGACTACGAATTGGTTTTATTTCAACTTCCGCGTAGTCGACGGTGGGGGTCGGACGGGCAAATTTATATTTAATCAAGCCGAAGTGCACGAGTTCGGCTGTGCTGTAAGCTACGACGGCAAGAATTGGCAGTTCGATCCAAAGCGAGTGAGAAGAGTGAACGAGACGACTTTCGAGTTCGATTTCGCGCCGAATGAAAACGAGGTGTATTTTGCTTTTGCTTTTCCATATCAGGTCGAGCGTCTCAACGAATTTTTATCGGGCAACGACGTAATAAAGCGCCGCGTGCTGTGCCGTAGCCGCGAGGGGCGCGAGGTCCCCTTGCTGACGGCGGGAACGGGCAAAATCAACCTTGCGTTTTCCTGCCGCAATCACTGTTGTGAATCGGTTGCTTCATACGCGCTCGAGGGTATTCTGCGTAAGCTGACCCGCGAGCCGAAATTGAGAGAAAAATTCTCGTTCCATATTCTGCCGTTTGCGGATATCGACGGCGTGGAGGACGGCGATCAGGGCAAAAACCGCGCGCCGCACGACCACAACCGCGATTATATCGACGAGCCGCTTTATCCCGAAACGACAGCGTGGATGAATTACATAAAGGGCATTAAGCTCGATATGGGTATCGACCTTCACAATCCGTGGCTGTGGGGCGGTCCGAATGATTTTACTTCGTTCATTTTCTCGGAGTACAGCACCGACGATCTTAATAAACTTTCTGCGTTGCTTGAAAAAGAGAGCGCGAATTCGGTAGTCAAGCACGAGAGCAAGAACGACTGTCCGTGGAATACGGGTTGGAATACTCCCGCTAACGGCGTGGGCAAATCATGCAAGGATTTTTACAACCGCGTAGGCGGCTTAGCGGCGGCAACGCTTGAAATTCCTTATTTCGGTAAGGTTATGCCTACCCCCGAGGACTATAGGATTTTAGGAGAAAACCTGCTTGAAGCAGTAAATAAATTTTTCGTTTAGGAGAAGTAGTTTATGTTAATGAAAGAGCGTGAGATCCGCGAGCACGCGCCCGTGGACGTGTTTGTAGCGGGCAGCGGTCCTGCGGGATTTGCGGCGGCGGTTGCTGCCGGGAGACAGGGCAAAAAGGTTATGCTTGTCGAGCAGTGCGGCATGATAGGCGGCGTTTCGACGGCGGGACTTATGAGCCATTACGGCGGTTCGGTCACGAGCAAGCTTTACGTCGAAATGCTCGAGCGTCAAAGTAAGCTCGACCCGCGTTCGCCCGAAATCGGCATTAACTGCATCAACCACGAGGTGTTAAAGGAAGTCTATTTCGAAATGCTCGAAGAGGCGGGCGTCGAAGTAAGGCTTTACACCTTTTTAGCCGACGTAGTTACCGAAGGCAGGCAGGT
>CAZBTB010000351.1:0-1980 GCA_964494605.1 uncultured Lachnospiraceae bacterium | reverse complement strand
GAAAACTTAGCCAAGCTCGCGCACAAGTACGGTATTCCGCTAATCGTGGATAACACCTTCGCTACGCCGTATCTTTGCCGCCCGTTCGAGTGGGGAGCGGATATAGTCGTTCATTCGACCTCTAAATATATCGACGGACATGCAATGTCTCTCGGCGGCGTTATCGTCGACAGCGGCAACTTCGATTGGAAGGCAAGCGGCAAGTTCGCCGGTCTTACCGAACCCGACGAAAGCTATCACGGCTTGAGCTATACCGAGAGCTTCGGCAAGTCCGCTTATATCGTCAAAGCGCGCGTCCAGCTCATGCGCGACCTCGGCTCCGCTATCAGCCCCATGAACGCATTTTTGGCAAACGTCGGACTGGAAACTCTGCATCTCAGAATGGAACGCCACACCGAAAACGCGCTTAAGGTTGCCGAGTATTTGAGCCGGCACCCCAAGGTCAAATCCATTAAATACGCAGGTCTTAAAACCGATAAAAACTACGAAAAATGCCGCAAGTATCTGGGCGGCAAGGGCAGCGGAGTAATCACGTTCGAGCTTATGTCCTACGACGCGTGCGTGCGGTTTATGGACGCGTTAAAGCTCGCGTGCATAGTCGTGCACGTCGCCGACGCAAGAACGGGAGTGTTGCACCCCGCGTCAAGCACACACCGCCAGCTTACGAGCGAACAGCTCATAGGCGCAGGAATTTCGGACAGCACGATAAGGTTCAGCGTCGGTATCGAAAACGTCGACGACATTATCGCCGATATTGCCCAGGCGCTGGTTAAGGCTTAAATTCCCTTTTACGGAGATAAATTTTGAAGGATATTCAAAGCGAACTTAATTTGATTTTCGAACAAACGGGCGTAAACGTTACCGTCTACACAGCAGGCGGTGAGTTCGTTTTCGGCACGTCGGATTTTCGCGTTCCGTTCCCCGGGCATCTTACTTCGCGTCGCGAAGAGATAGTCCAGACGAACGGCATAACCGCAGTTCGGTTCAAAAGCGAAACAGCGGAGTATTTCGCGCTCATAAAGGGCGATGACAAAACCGCACGCGTCTTTGCGTGCCTGATCGAGCGCATTATAGAGCCCGACGCAAAACAGCCGTCCGAGCCGTTAACGCTCGAGGAAAGACTGCGTATGCTCCTTGTCGGCAACGTGGACGCAATTAAAAAAGCAACGCTCAAGACCGAAATTGCGAATATGCAGTTCAATCACTACGTGCTGATGCTCGTAACCAAAACCGAGCAAATGCAGCGTTCGCTCAAGCAGTTTTTGGCGACCGTCTCCGATAAACGCGACCTCACCGTAACCGTCGACGGCAGAAAACTCGTGTTTTTGCGCGCTATACCCGAAGAGGGCGACGAATACCATTCCGAAGGCGAGTTCGCGGGCGTTCTGTACGAAAATATCAAAGAAGAGCTTAGGGTCGACCTCGTTGTCGCGACCGGCGGAATAGTAAAAAACGCCGACGATTTAGCCGGTTGCTTTGAAAAAACCGAGTTCGCCTATAAGTTCGGTCGGCTTATTAATCCGACAACCAACGTGTTTAACTATAAAGAGTATGTCCTTATTAAGCTCCTTTCCGAGCTACCCAAAGAACGGCTTGCCGACTGCTACGACACGCTACTTAAAGACGGCGAGTCCGAAGTGACTTCCGACGAAGAGCTTATGAACACAGCCGACGAGTTTATGAAAAACTCGCTCAACATCTCCGAAACCAGCCGCAATATGTATATTCACCGCAATACGCTGATTTACCGCTTGGACAAAATCGAAAAGGACACGGGACTTAATTTAAGAAACTTCAGCGACGCAAGTACGTTCAGACTGATTAAGATTTTAAATATGCTCCTCAAGGGAGAATAGTTTTTGTTTTCCAAACAAAATGAAATGTTGCAACTTTTGCACGCGTGGCAAAAGTTGCGCAAAAGCACGTCGGGGACACTTGCGACTGTGTCCCCGAACCCCCGCAACGCTTTAAAAATGTCAT
>CAZBTB010000350.1:0-1984 GCA_964494605.1 uncultured Lachnospiraceae bacterium | reverse complement strand
AGGCAGCCGTTGCCACGAAGAAAGATACGATCAGCCAGGTAACCATCGAACCCTCCGGTTACGGCTACGTGGGTATCAATCCCCGCTTTATTCCCGACGTTACAGTTCGCCGCGCTATTATTAAAGCCATGAACACGCAGATTATCCTCGACAACTACTATAAGGGTAATCTGGCGGAGATTATCTACCGTCCGATGTCTAAGACTTCGTGGGCATATCCAAAGACCTCTACGATTTACAAAAACGAAAACTTAGACTTGGATTACAGCTACGATAATTCGGGTGCGAAAATCAAAGAAATGATCGAAGATGCCGGTTATACTCTCGGCAACGACGGAATATACAAGAGGGATATCCCCGGCTTCGGAGAGCTCAAACTTGAATTTAAGTTCACTATCGCGGGCGGCACAAACGACCACCCCGCATACGCCATGTTCTTAAACGCTGTAGAAGTACTCAATACACGCTGCGGCGGCTGGAAGGTCAAGGTAGAAAACTCTACGACGGCGCTCAGCGATATGACGACCGGTAAGCTCACCGTTTGGGCGGCGGCTTGGGCGAGCACCATCGATCCCGATATGTATCAGGTTTACCACAAGGATTCGCAGGCTACCTCGGTTAAGCTTTGGGGCTATCCGCAGATCAAAAACAATAAGAATCTGTACAGCTACGAGTGGGACATTATTCAGGAGCTCAGCGACTATATCGACGAGGGACGCTCGAAGCTTAATGAGGACGACAGAATACCGTCTTACCACGACGCGCTTGATTTAGTCATGCAGCTTGCGGTCGAAATGCCCACATACCAAAGAAAGGATATGATGGCATTCAATTCCACGGTAATCGACGAAAGCACGCTTACTCCCGAGGCAGATCGTACGGCTTACAGCGGACTTACGTCGCGCTTGTGGGAAGTCAATTACAAATAATCAAAACGATAACGCCGGATAAAGACGAGGCAAAACTCGTCTTTATCGGTCGTTAAAGCGAGGATAAATATTTGGAAACATTAAAGTACATAGTAAAGCGTATTCTGCTTGCGCTTGTCATACTTCTCGGCGTTTCGGTCATTATCTATGCGCTTGCCCGTACTATGCCCACGGACTTCGTGGACAATCAGTATCAGGCTGCTTTGGCGCAAGGTACGATGCGGCAAGAGGACGTCGACCGTATTAAGGAATTATACGGCTTGTCCATGCCCGACGCTTATTTACACATAAAGATCGAGGAAGAGGGTAGCGAGTTTAACGGCAAGGAGTTTACAAAAAGCACCAAAGAGGAAAACTACGAAAACTTTACTCAGGCGCTTAAAGGCGGCGAAACGACTTATGCCGAGTGGTACGAAGGTTCTTACGACAAGGGCAATTTCCGTTTGGTTTTAAGTATAGACCGCACCAGTAAGCTTCCCACGACTTACGAAATCGCAAAGGTCGAAACGAAAGGCGTTTCCGCCGAGGTCAAAACCGACGAGGACGGCAACGTTATAGAGAACGACGACGGCGCCGTTGAGGGCGACGTTACGCTTGAAGAAGTCTTGACGACTATGGAGAGCGGAACTTATACCGTCTCGGGCGACGGCGTTATTACTTTTAACAACAGCGGAAAAGAGTTTTCCGCTACGCCGAGATACCGCGTTGCGGGCTTCTGGGATAAGACGGGCGCAATCTTGGGCGGATACTTTACGTGGCTGGGCAACTGCTTAAAGGGCGACCTCGGCATGAGCTTTAAGTACAAGCGCCCTGTCGAGGACGTAATTTTCGAAAACATGGGCATTTCCTTCGGCATTGCCTTTGTCGCAACTATTTTACAGTTTGTTATAGCAATTCCTTTGGGTGTCAAGGCGGCTACCAATCAGTACGGCGTAGTCGATTACACCGTTACCGTACTTACCATGATGGGCATAAGCCTTCCGACGTTCTTCCTTGCGGCAATCTTTATAAGAGTGTTCGCCGTGGGATTAGGCTGGTTCGAAGTCGGAGGCATG
>CAZBTB010000349.1:0-2003 GCA_964494605.1 uncultured Lachnospiraceae bacterium | reverse complement strand
CTGTCGCCGTGCGGGTGATATTTACCCAAGCAGTCGCCCACTACTCTCGCGCACTTTTTGTACGGGCGGTCGGGGTAAAGTCCCAGCTCCATCATATCGAACAGTATACGCCGCTGAACGGGTTTAAGCCCGTCCTCGACGCGCGGTAACGCTCGGTCCAGAATAACGCACTCGGAGTACGGTATCATGGACTCGTGCATTACGTCTTCCATATTTTTAATTATGATTCCGTTAGTGTCTTCCATATTAAAACTGTCAACTCCATATCCTAAATAGGTGCCGAATTCGAATTACTTTACGTTTTCCATAAACGTATCTTCTTTATTAAAGTCAGCATGCTCGATAATATAGTTTCTTCTGAGCTCAATCGCGTCGCCCATGAGCACGCTGACAAGCTTTTCGGCTTGAGCCGCGTCCTCGATGGAAACCTGCACGAGTTTGCGCTTTTTCGGGTCCATTGTGGTGTTCCAGAGCTGTTCGGCGCTCATTTCTCCCAAGCCCTTGTAGCGCTGGATTTCCGCACCGCGCCCGAAGCGTTTTTTAGCCTCGTCGAGTGCCGCGTCGTCGTAGGCGTACTCGGCTTGTCCGCGCTTTTCAATCTTATAAAGCGGCGGAAGTCCGATATAAACATGCCCCTCTGTTATAAGCTCGCGCATATATCTGAAGAAGAACGTCAGAAGTATTGCGCGGATATGCAAGCCGTCTTGGTCGGCGTCGGACAAAATCACCACCTTGTGATACTTGAGGTTTGCTACGTCGAAGTCGCTACCGAGTCCCGCTCCGAGCGCGGAAATAAGCGTGCGGATCTCCTCGTTAGCCAACACCTGCTCGATACGCTTCTTCTCGGCGTTGAGCGGCTTACCTCTCAGCGGCAGAATTGCCTGGAACGAGCGGTTTCTCGCCTGCGAGCAAGTGCCGCCCGCAGAGTCGCCCTCGACGATAAACAGCTCGTTAAGCTCCGGTTTTTTACCCGTACAGCTCTTGAGCTTGCCCACCGTATGGAAGCTGTCGATGCTGTTTTTTGCGCGCGTAAGCTCCTTTTGCTTTCTTGCCGCCTCGCGCGCCTTCGCCGCGAGCAATCCTTTTCCGATCGCAACTTCGGCAACGCTCTGATGCTTTTCGAAAAACTCGTTGAGCGCAGTGGTGACTATTGCCTCGACCGCAGGCTTTGCCTCGGTGCTTCCGAGCTTGCCTTTGGTCTGACCTTCGAACTGAACGTTCTGCATTTTAACGGACAGAACGACGGTAAGTCCCTCGCGGTAATCGTCGCCCTCGAGGTTAGGTTCTTTTTCCTTGATAAGATTGAGCTTACGCGCCCAATCGTTCATGACCTTGGTGTAGCCCAGCTTAAAGCCCGTTTCGTGCGTGCCGCCGTTTGCCGTATTGATATTGTTGACGTAAGAGAAAATATTACCGGTAAATGTATCGGTATACTGAAACGCAAACTCCGCCTCGATACCGTCCTTCTCGCCCGCCAGATACACGGGGTCGGGGAACAGCGGAGTGTTGGTTTCGTTTAAGTCGCGAACAAAGTCGACAAGTCCGCCCTCGTAGAAAAATTCGCGGCGTAAAAATCCGTTGCCGAAGGGTACGCGCTCGTCGGTAAGATATATATGCGCGCCCTTATTAAGGAACGCAAGCTCCTTTAATCGGCGCGAAATGGTTTCGATATTGAACTTGACCGTTTCGAAAATACGGTCGTCGGGCAAAAACGTAACTTTGGTGCCGTGCTTGTCCGTCTTTACTCCCGTATCGACGAGGTGGTTGACAACCTTGCCGCCGTGAACCTTGCCGTTTTCCTCCCGGCTTTCAAAGTCCATGGCGTAGGTCGTTCCGTTTTTGTAAACCTCGACCTTGAGCCAGCGCGACAGAGCGTTTGTTACCGACGCGCCCACGCCGTGCAGTCCGCCCGAGTGTGCGTAGTTGTCGTTGCCGAACTTGCCGCCCGCATGAAGCTGAGTAAATACGACTTCGACGCCGCTGACCTTCATGGTCGGATGCGG
>CAZBTB010000348.1:0-2010 GCA_964494605.1 uncultured Lachnospiraceae bacterium | reverse complement strand
GTGGAAATTCATCCGTTGCGCGTTTGAAATGACATTACAGTGTATGGACAACCATTTGTCATTCCGAGCGAGGCGCGAGCCGACGAGGAATCTCCACATATTAAAAAGTTTCTTTTTGTTTGTCAATCGAATGAAAGTAAATGTGTTGACTTGATAGATAAAAGATAGTATAATTATAATAGGTAAATGTAGGGTTGTGTGTAGCCCGATAGGGAAGTCGGGCGGTAGTCTGGGAGAGACGCTTGAATTTATGGATTTAATCAACAGTATCGTTATGTTGCTAGCGGGTTGCGGCGTGTTTATGGCAGGTATGCGCATGATGAGCGACGGATTGGAGCGGAGCGCGGGCAGCGGAATTAAAAAGCTGTTCGGGCGCATAAGCAACAACCGTTTCGCGTGCGTGGGCGTAGGCGCGGCGGTGACTGCAATTATTCACAGCTCGGCGGCGACGTCCGTCATGGCGATAGGCTTTGTAAACGCCGGAGTAATAACGCTTGTGCAAGCCGCGTCGATAATAATGGGCGCGAACATAGGCACGACCGTTACGGGCGTAATCATTTCGCTGTCGGCATTCAATATTTCGCTTTATACGTCGGCGCTTGCGTTTGTGGGCGTCATGATGATGTTTTTCAAAAACGACATGGTCAAGAAGATCGGCGGAATCCTCTGCGGTTTGGGGCTTATGTTCTTCGGACTTGAAGCAATGAGCGGAGCGTTCGACAATCCGCAGATCAAAAGCGCGTTCTCAACGATGTTTACAGTCATCGACTTTCCGCTGTTATTGATACTCGTGGGTGCGCTGTTCACCGCTTTGGTTCAATCATCTACTGCGGCAACGGGCTTACTTATAGTGCTTTGCGGACAGGGCGCGGTCTCCGTTACCAACGCTTTGTTTATAGTCCTCGGCACAAACATCGGTACGTGCGTAGCCGCGCTCGTTGCGGCAATAGGCGCACAAACCAACGCAAAACGCGCCTCGCTCATTCATCTGCTGTTTAACCTGATCGGAACAATGATATTCACCGTTATACTTTGGGTATTCTCGGGACCGATTACAACTTTGTTCCAAACGCTGTTCGTAAATCCGCAAATGCAGATAGCCTGGTTTCACGTCGTGTTCAACCTCTTTACTACGTTATTGTTGTTGCCCTTTACAAAACAGCTTGTCAAGCTTACGACGTTTATTATAAAGGATAAACCCGCGGCAAAAGAAAAAGCGGAAGACGACGTTACTCAGCTTAAGTATATCGACGACAGACTTTTGCACACACCGCCTATAGCCGTTGCGCAGGTCAAAAAGGAAATCATACATATTTCGGAGCTTGCCAAAGACAACGTTGCACTGTCTATGGCAGCATTACTCGAGGGCAAGACGGGTGACGAGGAGCATATTGCAAAGAACGAGGCTCAGATAAACCACAGCTACCACGCAATAGCCAGATACCTTATTAAGCTTGCGTCGCTGTCGCTGTCCGAGTCGGACGAAAAGCTGATAGGTGCGTATCACCACGTTATAAGCGATATCGAGAGAATAGGCGACCACGCCGAAAACTTTATAGAGCAAGCCGCCAAAATGAAAGAGGAAAACGTTAATTTTTCCGAAGCGGCGATTGCCGAGCTTACGCAGATGTACAATAAGGTTTTCAACATGTTCGGAATGAGTATCAATGCGTTTGATAAGCGCGAATACGGTAAGCTTGACGCGATTGCGGCGATAGAGGACGAAGTGGACGCAATGAAATCCGATTTGTCCGCAAGCCATATCGCACGGCTTAATTCGGGCGATTGCGACGTCGAACTCGGCACTTACTTCTTTGCCGTTACGTCTGCGCTCGAGCGTATCGCCGACCACCTTATCAACATTGCGTTCTCCATTAAAAACCCGACAGGCTCGCAGAGTAAGCGCGCGGAATTAAACGAGGTTAAAGCATGATCTACGTTTTAGGCAGTATCAATATGGATATGGTGGCGCGTGTGCCCTATCTGCCAAAGAACGGCGAAACTCTTACC
>CAZBTB010000347.1:0-2015 GCA_964494605.1 uncultured Lachnospiraceae bacterium | reverse complement strand
ACACGGGACTCGGTCAGGGAATCTGTCAGGCGTACGTTGAGGCGGGCGCAAAGGTTGTAGGCGTATCAAGGCGCCCCAGTACCGAAACGGCGGAACTCTGCGACAAAAACTTCTATAACGTTATCGCTGATTTAAGCTCTACCGACGTTATCCCGTCAATCATCGAACAGACGGTTGAAAAGTTCGGCAAGATAGATATCCTCGTAAACAACGCCGGCATCATAAAAAGAGAGGACAGCATCGACTTTTCCGAAGAGAATTGGGACAGCGTTTTGAACGTAAACTTAAAGACGGTGTTCTTCTTAACCCAAGCCGTTGCAAAGCAGTTTTTAAAACAGGGTAAGGGCGGTAAAATAATAAACATCGCCTCAATGCTTTCCTATCAGGGCGGGGTGAGAGTTCCATCTTACACGGCTTCTAAGTCGGCGATAAAGGGAGTAACCATGACCCTTGCCAACGAGTGGGCAAAATACGGAATAAACGTCAACGGCATAGCTCCCGGCTACATGGCTACAAACAATACCGAACAGCTCCGCCAGGACGGTGAGAGAAGTGCCGATATTCTTGCACGTATACCCACAGGCAGATGGGGCACTCCCGAAGATTTAAAAGGTGCTGCGGTGTTCCTTGCTTCCGAAGCTTCGGATTACGTTAACGGCTTCACCCTTGCGGTAGACGGCGGTTGGCTTGGAAGATAATTTTAAAACATATAATATAAAACGAGAGGAAAATTATGAGTAACAAAAATTTGAAACGCGCAGTTGCCGCATTGTTGGCAAGCATGGGAGTATTCGCCTTTTCGTTTGCGGCTTGCGACACTAGCGAAAACCCCGAAAATCCCGGGCCCAACAGTTCGCAGACGGGCGGCGATAACAACGACAAAAATAACAACGACGATAAAGGCGACAATAAGGAAAAGCCCGTCATTCCCACCGTACCTGCCGGCGCCGTTAAAATAAAGGAAGCGGCAGGCGATTTGGAAACAGCTTACGCCGCTTGGGAAAAAGTTGACGGGGCAATGGGTTACAACGTCTATTACAAGAACGAGGACGGCGGCGACTTTGTTAAGCTTGACGACCCCCTTGTCCGCGAATACAAAGATTACGTCCGTGCGGACGCCGTAGGGCTTAAAGAGGGCAAGTACACTTTAAAAGTCGTGCCTTTGGGTGGCGCGGAACTCACCGAGGACGAAGCTAAAGCGGCAACCGCCACCAATATAAAAGTTGTTAAGCACGACCGTTCGGGTTACGCCTTTGAGGGCGGCAACGTTCCGGGCGCGTATAACAAGGACGGTACGTTAAAAAGCGGTGCGCAGGTTGTTTACGTTACCGCTGCAAATGCAAAGGATGTTACGGCTACGGTAAACGGTGCTGCCGTTACCGGATTTCAGTCGATATTGGACGCCAGAAAGCAATCGTCCGAGCCGCTCTGTTTCCGCATAGTCGGCACTGTCAGCATAAGCGACCTCGACCATATTTCAAGCAGCGCCGAAGGCATACAAATAAAGGGCATGGGTACGGTTGCGGACGGCAAGGCAACCTCTAATATTACCGTTGAAGGCATAGGCAGCGACGGCACGGTAAACGGTTTCGGTTTTTTAATCCGTAATTGTCAGAACATTGAGTTAAGAAATCTCGGTATCGTTAATTTTATGGATGACGGCGTTTCGGTTGATACGGGCAACAGTCATCTTTGGATGCATAATCTCGACATATTCTACGGGAACCCCGGCGGCGACAGCGACCAGGCTAAAGGCGACGGCTCGCTAGATATCAAAAAATCGACCTATTGCACGGTATCGTACAACCACTTCTGGGATAGCGGAAAGTGCTGTCTTTTGGATGCAAGCGCGGCAAGCAGCGGCGGCAGCGACTATATAACCTATCACCATAACTGGTTCGACCATTCAGACAGCCGCCACGCCAGAGTGCGCAACTCCTCCCATACTCATATTTACAACAACTATTTCGACGGTAACTCCAAGTATGGTGTAGGCGCCGCCGCAGGTTCTACCG
>CAZBTB010000346.1:0-2025 GCA_964494605.1 uncultured Lachnospiraceae bacterium | reverse complement strand
TCCATAGGAGGACGTAATGAATTTATCGAGTAGGAAAACTAAAATTACAGTTTTTACATAATAATAATCAATTATAACAAAACTAAAAACAAGAAACTTGTTTTTCGTTATGTTATAATGTAATAAATAAAAGGAGGCAGAAAATGATATTCGAAAAACAAAAAAATCCGGAGTATTGGGAAAAAACCGTAAACGATTCCGGTTACAAATTATTGATAGACGAGCTTAAAGCCCGCTATAAAAAAGATTATATGGACGAAATCCCCGTCCTTAAATACAGCGTTCGCAGTATATATAGAAAAACCGGATCGAGAATCGAATTCGAAACGCCGTATTTTCGTCGTCGCAAATTATTGACGGAAGCGGCTGTATTGTCTCTTCTTTATCCCGAAAACGAGGAATATTTTGTAAAATTTCAAGACCTTATCTGGGCAATATGCGACGAATATTCGTGGGCGCTGCCGGCACATACATTATATGTCGACAAGCCCGAGACTTTTATAGATTTATTCGCCGCCGAAACGGGATTTATGCTCGCGGAAATTTGCTATTTTCTCGGCGATCGAATGGAGAGCTTTGTGCGTGCACGCGCACAAGCGGAGGTAAACCGCCGAATAATCGAATCGTTTATAAACAGTCCCATGCCTTTTGAGAATACTACCAACAATTGGCTTACGGTTTGCGCGGGCAGCGTGGCAGGCGCATTTATATACTTAGCGCCCGATCGGTTCGAAACGGTAAAGCCAAGGCTGTTAAAAGCTTTGAATAGATATCTCGATTATATTCCCGACGACGGTTCTTGCACCGAGGGCGTTTCATATTGGCACTACGGATTCGGCAGTTATGTCTGGGCAGCCGACCTGCTGTATCAATTCACGAACGGTGAAATCGATTTATTTGACAATCCCAAGGTCGAGGCTCTCGCGGCTTATGCGCAAAAATGCTTTATGAAAGGCGGTGACGTAGCGACGTTTGCCGACTGCCCCCGCAATAATAAAGTCGATATTGTACTTAACCGCTATCTTAAGCGGCGCTATCCGCAATCGGTAGTTGCATTGCCTGTCGAGTGTACCGGTCATGTGCCTGAAAGATTACATACCTGGCACTATGGTCTCAGGAGCTTCATATATTACTACCCGACGGTAGAAGCCGAAAAGTTGCCCGCTGTAAATTACGAGATGCCTTCGTCCGGACAAGTAATTGTCAACACCGAAAATTACTCGTTGTTCGTAAAAGCCGGACATAACGATGAAGAGCATAATCATAACGACGTAGGCAGTTTTATTTTATCCGACGAAAGCGGACAGGTATTTGTCGATCTCGGTTCGGGACGGTATAACAATGAATATTTCTCCCCAAAAAGATACGACTCCATATATACTTCTTCTCGCGGACACTCCGTCCCCATTATCAACGGACAATATCAGAAGGCAGGACGAGAATATAAAGGTACGCTCGTTCGCGACGGCAACCGCATAACCGTGGAAATGTCAGCCGCTTACGGAATAGATAAGCTTAATCGGCTGACGAGAGTATTCGAGTACGGCGACAAAGGAATCGTCATGACCGACGTTTGCGACGGCGACGTGGAAGTTACAGAACGTTTCGTGTCTCTTGTCAAGCCTGTGATAAACGAAGACTCTTTCACCGTGGGTAACGTTACCGTTAAAACGGAAAAAGATAAAATCTCATCGCTAACCGGAAACTTCGAAGTCGGCGAATGCTTTATTAACGAAAGCAAGTACCACAGTAAGCCTACGGAAACGATCTATCTTATCGATTGCGTATTGAAAAAAGGTGTAAAAAAGATCAGCTTCGATTTCTCGATTTAATTGCGCCGAGTAAATCAAAAGCACTCCGCTTCAAACGGAGTGCTTTTTACACGGGTTGAGAGAGTAATGCTTTAATCGGTTGAGATTTCTCGTCGTTTCGCTGACGCTCCGTTCGCTCGAAATGACAATATTAACAAAAACATGCACGGGTTGAGAATAAAGCTTACTATTAAGCGGAGATGTTTATATTATT
>CAZBTB010000345.1:0-2038 GCA_964494605.1 uncultured Lachnospiraceae bacterium | reverse complement strand
TGCAAATCTTGAAATATTCTACTATCGGCGTAATTCCGTCCAGCTTTGCCGATTCTATTATGTCCTCGGGAATGCGCGTAAGCGCGGCTGTCATCAAAAGGTACGAGCCGGCAAAGCCCACCCAGGTATTGTAGATAAACACGAACCATATTGCGGTGTCGTACTGCGACAGCCACGGCGGCACCGTTTTCCCCGTCATCGCCAGCGACAGATGTCCGAACAGTCCGTTCGGTGCAATAAGGTTCTGATAGATTATGACCATAACGACGGAAGAAATAATGCTCGGGAAATAGAACACCACTCTGAAGATCTTATAGCCGCGCAGTTTTTTCCACAGATAATAGCTTATAAAGCACGCCATAGGCAAAGTGACTGCATTGCCGCAAACGTACAGCAAAAGCGTGTTCTTAAAAGCCTGCAATAGCTGAGTAGACGAGTTTCCTTCACCGCTTAACTCTTTGAAAATGTTTCCGAAATTTTCCGTCGTCCACGAATATATATCGCTGCCGTCCGCGGCATACCCTTCGAAGCGGCGAAACGCCATCAGTATAGACTGAATGTTTATTCCGACGTAGAACACCGCAAAGGACAGAACGGAAAGCGCAAGCATCAGAATAATAAACGGATACTTATGCTTTCTGAGCGGCTTGGGATAATCGTTGTAACGCTCCGGATTGAAAAGCTTCATTTACGCCTCCATATACGGAATAACGAACGCACCGCCGCCTGCCTTAAGATCGAGCGCAAGCTTTCCGCCGTCGAGCGCAACGGTTTTGCCCTCTCCGCCGTCGGTATAAACAAGCGCATGCGTTGCTCCGTTAAAAGTAATATCGACGGAATTGTGAAGATTGCCCGTAGGATCGCATTGATTGGTGATCATATATCCGTCGTAACCGTCTCCGTCCTTCATGATTCCTATAAGCACGTCTTCCGTAGAATCTACGCTCCTGATTCCGTCGTACGAGTCAAGAAGCTGTCTTGCGCTTTCCCATGTGCGGTCGCGGTTTTCACGCGCCTTGCCGTCAAACGCCATTGCGCCCTGCCAATTATCTGTAAACTGCATGTAAACGTTTTCAAAGCTTTTGATTTCCTTATGCGCGTCACGGTAGTAGTACCAATTCGCCGTCTTGTCTCCCGTCAGCGTCACCGAATACAATTCGTTGTCCCAAGCCTGACGGTAGCAATAAGTAACGACGTGGGTATAACCGTAAGCCAAAAGCGTATAGTACTGATACAGCACCGACGCCGTGTTATAAATGCTGTGATGATTCGCAACATACGTCCACTTCTCCGCTCCCACTTCTTCGGCTTTATACCCGCAGCGTTCGAGCGACGAAACAAAGCAGCCGCGTATAAAAATATTACCGTAACGGTCTTTGTCGAAAGGATACGCGTCCATCGATATTATGCGCTCGTCATAGGGCATGAGCTTAGTCACGTTCTCGACGAAATAATCGAGATATTTATCGTAATCGCCGTCGAATTTCTTGCCGTAATTCGTGACGTATTCCTTGTTTTGCGAGTGCAGTAAAACCACCTCGAAAGCCTTTCCGGGGTAATTCTCCGTAAAATACAGATACTCGTCGCGTATGTAATCGACGCACTCGTCATAGCCCTTCTGATATTTCTCGGGATTGCCTTCTTCGAGCGCCTGATCCAAGCGCGGCTCATCGTAGGGCATATATCCGTAAAAAGTATCGCTGTCCTTCCAATCGTTAAGCACCGTGCCTAAACGCATATCCAGATACTTAAACGGAGTCGCTATAGTCTGATTGATGTTGATCGCGTTCATAGAGAGCATAACGCGCAGACCGTATTTTTGGGCAAGCGTAAAATTATTATTAAGCATCTTGCGTTCTTTTTCGACCGACTGATTGCCTACCTGAATGCTGGTAATACCGACATGCATCATATTGTATCCGCAATCGGCATAATCCTTAAACTCCCGATCGTTCGCACTGGGCGCCACCCAGCTGTCCAAAATCAGCTCGCCCGTAGCCTGCCAATAGTCGGGCGCGCCTTTATTGTGTTTGTAGTC
>CAZBTB010000344.1:0-2040 GCA_964494605.1 uncultured Lachnospiraceae bacterium | reverse complement strand
AAAACAGACATCTACCGACACTCTCCGAAAGATTAAGCAACCGTCTGTACGAATGTGCCGTATCCGAATAAAATTTAACGCCGAATAAATCAATTCTATCATACTTAAGCGGACTTTTATCGGTCTTGTCGGATTTATCCTCTTCAAAAGCGATAAATCCGTAAATCCCGTCAATAAGCAGGAAATCGTATCTACACTCAGCCAACAAATCGGACACACAAAAATCGGCATTTTCGTCACAGGACGCAAAAACACCGCTTTCGGTGGCATTTTTACACAACACTTTGTTTAAGAGCGGTTTTCCGCTTTCGGACGATATTTCCGATATAACAATTCGCGGATATTTTGCCTTTAACTCTCCCGCTAGTTTGCTTATGCCCTGCTTTTTAAGAAGCTCGGCGGTAATCTTATTTTCGCCCAAGAACACGGAAAGCGACAGTTCGTCTTTGATAATATATGCGTCGCCGACAATCGAAGAAAACTCGTATGCAGAAATCGGGTCGTGTACTATTACGACCGCTGTTTCGCCTTTCATAAGTCTTGCCGCCGCTTCCGCCGCAAGATTCTTAGCCGAATCGACAAGAAGCATTCGGCCGCCGTGCGCTTCGAAATCACGTCTGACGTCGGCTGCGTAAGATTCAACTGAATTGTACTTGCCTACGCTCATAACGCTCCTTCCATGTTATTCATAAAGTCTGCAATGGAGAACGACTTTATAAAACGCTCAAACAGATTTGCGCCTGTCAAAACGCTGTCGCACTGTTTGTGGAACTGACTTAAAATCATATCCAAATATACTCCCACTACATCGTCCCAATACAGCTTTTTCATCGGTTCGAAAATTTGCTCAAAATCACTCAACGGCATAGTAAACGGCTCTTTGCTATCATTAGGCAAAAGCTTAATAACGTCATCCGCCGCATCGTTAAAGGCTTTTAACCTTGCTTTCAGATATTCGGCGGTCATGTCCGCATCGCCCTGTGACACATTATGTACCTTCTCGTCGTTGCGCTCGTTGCGGTACTGTTCGTGAGCGACATCATAAAATTTTCTTCCCTCGTCGAAAAATTTGCGAACTCCGTCGGCAAAATCGGCGTAAACGTTACGTTTAACTTTATTCCCGTCATTGCACAGCTTGTTAGTCGGACAGGTAGCGCACTTATCCGACTCGCATTGATTAAAAACGCCCATTGCACTGTTAAAGCGAATGACCTTGTTCCTTACGCTTCCCGCAGAATAACCGTTGCGTTGCGGTGAAATCGAGTTTCTGAAAGCACTGTCAAAGTATGGGCGCAACTTCCTCAAAAATCCGAAATCGATTTTTGTCTTATATGCGTCCGTACCGAAAAATCTGCGGAAGTTTTCAGCCTTTTCCTGAACAACCGCAATCGGCATATCACCCTTGCATAGCGCGTAAATATCCTTATAATACTTCTCGAGATTGTAAACCTTACCTTCGAACGAAACGTCCTCGCCCTTATCGGAATTGCCTTCCTCTTCGGGAACGGATACGATACCCGTTGTTTCGCCCATCCACTGCGTAAACATTTTAAGCTCGTTTGCAAAGAAATTGATCACAAAACCGCTCATGTCGTTTAACGGAACGAACGAAACGATGTTGATTTCCTGACTTTGCCCGTTAGGTCTGATACGGTCGATACGTCCGATACGCTGCTCCATTTTGAGCGGGTCGTAATTTATGTCGAAGTTAATAATCGTATCCGCTTTTTGCAGGTCAACGCCTTTTTCATAACGCTTAGGATCGATAATAATCAGTACGTTTCCCGCAATGTTATCCAGCGAAGAGGTATCTTCGGAAACGTGCCATGCCTCTCCGAGTTTTTCGACCGTGTAGTTGCTCCATTTGCGCTCGTACTCTTTCAGCTTTTTGGAATCTAGCTGCTCGTCCTCGCCTAAAATAGGCTTTACGCCTTGATACTTAAACCATTCGACAATAGCATCCCGGTCGTTTTCGGCAAACAATAAAACTTTTTTTGAAATCGAGCCCAAAGCCGAGTCTCGTCCGGTCATAAGCTTGTT
>CAZBTB010000343.1:0-2040 GCA_964494605.1 uncultured Lachnospiraceae bacterium | reverse complement strand
TATCTTGCCGTGCGCGGAGAGCTGAGCATGGGCCAGTTTACGACGTTTACGTCATACTGTTGGCAGATCAACGCCAATATAGTTTCCATAGCGGGAACTATCGGTAGCTTGCAGAACAGCGTAGTCGCGATTAAGCGTTACAACGAGTTTGCAGATGCGCCGCCGTCCGTAGTCGAACCGACCGAGCCTAAGCCTGTGCCCGACCGTCCGATGATAGCGTTTAAGAACGTCAGCATGGAATTCGAGGGCAACAGACCCGCATTACATAACGTAGACATAGAGATTCCTTACGGCAAGAAAGTGGGAATCATGGGTAAGCCCGGGTCGGGTAAATCGGTCATTATGAAATTACTCACAAGGCTTTACGATTGCACCGAGGGCGAGATCGAACTCGACGGCGTCAACATTAAAGACGTGTCGCTTGAGGATTTAAGGCACAAGTTCTCGTACGTTATGCAGGACGTGTTTCTTTTCTCGGATACGGTAGAGAATAATATAGCGTTTTACGACGGCGAAGGAGACAAAGAGCGCGTGCTTGCCGCGGCGGAAACGGCATGTGTGAGTAAGTTTGTGCCTTTGCTCGAAAACGGTTACGATACGGTCGTAGGCGAAAAGGGCTTGGGACTCAGCGGCGGACAGAAGCAACGCGTTTCCATAGCGCGCGCAATCTATAAAGACGCAGAGGTTTTTCTTCTCGACGACTGTACCTCGGCGCTCGATTACGCGACGGAAAAAGAAATCACCGCCAAGCTTAACGAACAGTGCGGCGACAGGACTATGCTGATTGCGTCGCACCGCGCGGGCAGCTTGAAGTACTGCGACGAGATACTGTTTATGGAAAACGGAACGGTGGCGGAGCGCGGAACTCACGACGAGCTTATGGCGCTCGGCGGCAGGTACTGCGAAATCTTTACCGAGCAGGAATCGTTAAGAAGCGAGGAGATCGAATAATGGCTAAGAACAGATATTACGAGGACGAAAAATCCACATATAAGTTTAATGCCTCGTCAATACGAAAGACGCTGAAATACTGCGTACCGTATAAAAAAATAATACTTTCCATGTCGGTTCTGATGCTCGTAATGAGCTTCGTCTCGCTGCTGCCTACGATGATCAACGCTTTTATCGTCGATTACGTAATCACGGGAGAAGGCGCTTTCGGGCTTGATTGGTTTTCGCTTGCGCTCGTGCTTGTCGGCTGTTACGCGCTTGCCGTAATCATGGGCACGCTGTTCAGTTATTTCAGAACGCTGTACATGACGCGCACGGGGCATGCGATCGTTCATGACATTCGTTACGCTACGTTCGAGAAGCTGCAAAAGCTCGCGTTCGACTACTTCGATTCGCGTCCCGGCGGTAAAATATTAGTCAGAGTAACCACCTATCTTAACGAGCTTGCGCACGTGTTCTCTTACTCGATCGTCGCGTTGTTCGTCGACGTGTTCAGAATCGCGCTTATTTTCGTTTGGCTGTTTGTAATCGACTATCGCCTTGCGGGTATTATAGCCGTATGTATGATTCCCATGACGTTGTCGGTTATACTGATAAAACGCCTGCAAGGTCGTATGCGCCGAGTACACCGCAACAAGAACAGCAACCGTACCGCATATCTTAACGAAAATATTCAGGGAAATACCGTTACGAAAATGTTTAACCGTTCGGGCAAAAACGCGCAGCTACTGAACGGACTTAACGACGAGGTCACAAGCAAGTTCTTCAAGGTCGTGTGTGCGGATAATCTGACGTTTCCCATTATGGACGTGTTCTTTTATATCGGTCTTGCCGTGGTATACCTCTTCGTTACTCACATGGCAACCTCGGGCGCGGGCATGGGCGGACTGTCGCTCGGCAAGCTCATAAGCTTTATTTCGTACATGGGTATGCTTGCCGCGCCGTTAAACGAGATCGGTTCTATAACTCAGCAGATTTCCATGGCTACGTCTAACCTTGAAAGCGTGTACGAAGTTATCGAAACCGAGCCGACGGTGACCGACTGCGAGGACGCTGCCGAGCTTCCAGAAATCCAAGGTGAAGGGGAAT
>CAZBTB010000342.1:0-2041 GCA_964494605.1 uncultured Lachnospiraceae bacterium | reverse complement strand
AGAGAGTAAGCTTACCGATCAGCAGAAGGAAAGGTTCGGCATAGAAAACGAAGGCGAAATTCACTACTATGCCGTTCCGCACTATTCGGGATATTATACGCTGTTCTATAATGTAGATACTTTTGACAAGTATAATTATTATCTTGCAAAGAATCCTACGGGTACGGAACTGGTAGATTATTTCGTCGATCCTATTTACAGTCCCGAAAAATCGCTCGGACCGGACGGAAAGACGGGTATAGAGAACGGCGTTGATTATTCTCTCGACGACGGCTTGCCCGCGACTTACGACGAATTCTTCTTGCTTTGCGATTATATCGCCAGCCAGAAGCGTACGCCGCTTGTCTGGTCGGGCGCCGATCACGGGCCTTATCTCAATGCGTTTGCGCAATCCATGTACGTCGATTTCGAGGGACTTGCCCGTGTATCGCAGGATTATTCGTTGCAGGGCGTTGCCGACGATCTCGGAAGCGTGGACTCAAACGGCACATTTATCAAAGAGGGCGATTACACGATCGAGCCGGCTACGGCGTATAAGCTCGCTCAGCGCGAGGGCAGATACCGCGTGCTCGAGTTTATGAACAAGCTGGTGTCTACCAAGACAACGGCTACGAGTACTGTAGCAAAGTATCCGTATTCGCTGTCCTTTAACGGTGCATTCTCGCACATGAACGCGCAAGAAACTTTTCTGTACGCCGATCATGACAACGGCGAAACGGCGGCAATCGGTATGCTTATCGACGGTGTGTGGTGGGAATCCGAGGCAACTTCGACGTTTAACGAGATGGTGTCCGGCACCGATACAAATCTTTCCAAGGACAAGAGAAATTTTGCGATTATGCCTTTCCCGAAAGCAAGTTCAGACAAAGTTGGAAAGAATACGTTGTTCGACCACATCAATTCTGCGGTATTCGTAAAAAGAACGATTGAGGAATGGAAAAAACCGCTTGCACTCGAGTTTATCAAGTTTATCAATACCGATGCTCAGTTGGTGCAATATTCGCAGATTACCGACACGCCTAAAGCGCTTAATTATAAAATGACGAGCGAGGATTTATCCAAGCTTTCGCCCTACGGCCGTAGTTTAATGGAGCTGAAAAGCAGATCGGATATTGTTTATCCGTATTCGCTCAATTCCGTGTTCTTGAATAACGTTAGTTATTTCGGCACAAACAACGGTTGGATCAGCAAAATCAATAACGGAACTACACGTTCTACAATTTCCACGACTTTCCGCGAGACGAGCGTGACGCCTGCCGAGTATTTTAACGGGCTTGTATCTTACCGTCAAAGTCATTGGAACGAGCTGACGATTTAACACGCAGGGCATCATTAAACAGCAGGAGGGAACATGACTGAAAAAAGCAAAAAGAAAAAAGTTCTGAAAGGCAAGCATAAAGATTTGATTTTCTACACGCTTATGATGATTTGGCCTATAGCGCAGTTTTTGGTTTTCTACATAGGCGTAAACGGCAACGCGATATTGCTTACCTTTCAAAAAATAGATATCGTAACGGGAACGACAACCTGGACTTTCGATAACTTAAAGACGGCGTTTGCGAACATGACGGGCGACTTGTCCATGCTTCTGATGATGAGAAACTCCGTCGGTCTGTACATTATAGGCGTGGTGTTCACTTCGCCGCTGTCACTGTTGTTTTCTTACTATATCTACAAAAAGCTGCCCGGAGCAAACGCGTTCAGAGTGTTATTGTTCGTCCCGTCGATGATAGCCAACATAGTTTTCGTAACTATGTTCAGTTTCTTCGTCGAACGTGCGCTTCCCACCGTTATCAATAAAATGTTCGGGACGCAAATGGTGGGACTGTTGGAAAACCCGGACACTCGCTTCGGAACGTTACTGTTCTTCAGTATCTGGTCGGGCTTCGGCGGCGGCGTGCTCATGTACAGCAACACGATGAGCGGTATTTCGCAGGAAATCGTCGAGTCGGCTCACCTTGACGGCGCTACCGGATTTAAAGAGTTCATTCATATAACTTTCGCCATGATATTCCCGACATACACGACGTTTTTCGTGACC
>CAZBTB010000341.1:0-2041 GCA_964494605.1 uncultured Lachnospiraceae bacterium | reverse complement strand
GGTAGCAGGCAGCGAAGAGGACGAGGTTATCGACGCGATCGAGCAAAAATATTACGAAGATACGGGTATTTCGCTCGACTTCGAGGTTGCGTACCTGGGCGAGAATATGCGCAACAAGCTGTCCAGCGAGCTTGCGGGCAACAGCCAGGTGGACATTGCAATTTCCCATACGCGCGGCGGCGTCGGTATCGACGACTTCGTCATAGACAACGACTTGTATTACGATTTGTCCGAGCTCATCGAAGATTACGGGCAGAACATGCTCGAGCATATCGAGGGTTCGCCGCTTTGGAGCGTAACGACCTTCGACAACAAGGTAATCGGCATTCCTTCGGTAATAAGCCCATATAAGTTCGGAATTTTGGTGCGCCGCGACTACATGGAGCGGTGTGGCTACACCGACGACCCCGAAAAGGCGCAAACGGAGTTTAAGTCGGGTCAGAACTACGAGCTTGTTGACAATCTCGACACGTTCGAAGAGATGTGCATTGCCATGAACGGGATAACCAACAACAGT
Source organism: uncultured Lachnospiraceae bacterium (assembly GCA_964494605.1). Lineage (GTDB taxonomy): Bacteria > Bacillota > Clostridia > Christensenellales > Pumilibacteraceae > UBA10677. Next base: position 1,524 of record CAZBTB010000341.1, on the reverse strand, counting down.
TATGCGGTTACGGGCGCGGCTTGGGATCTTGAGAAAGTTCTTACATTGGGCGCTTACGGCGATTCGGGCTATTTTACGTTCACGACGAGAACAACGGGCGGCAAAGAAGAAGTTCTGCCGGGCTATGCAACGGACGAATATAAACACGTGCTTGCACGCGAGTATAAGTGGGCGACCACGGGCGTGACGTCGAAAGAGGCAAACTCGATTCTATTGGAGGCGGGCGAGAGCAACTTTATTTCGGGAAGCACGGGCGTTTTCGTGCAGGACCCGACCATTCAGCACCTTATTCAGGTCGCAAGAAAAACCAAAGAGCAAAACCCCGAGGCTGAGTTTACCGTTCTCGGTCCGCTCGTCGCGCACAAGGGCGATACTAAAAAAGGATTTATGCGTAACAGCGAGGCAACCTTTGCCGCCGCGGTCATGTCTAAATCCACCAAGGCTTTGAGAATTATTCAGTTCATGAACTGGGTATTCGAGAGTAAGGATAATTACGAGCTTTGCCGCTACGGTGTAGAGGGCGAGCATTGGATCGATAACGGCGACGGAACCTATTCTTACCCCGAGGGAAAAAGCGAGTACCTTATCCGTCCGCCGTACTCGGGAATACTCACGCTTGTCGAAAATCAGAGCATTTCCGATCTGACTTACGCAGGCTATACGGACGAAGAAAAAGCATGGCTCGAGATCGCGGGCAACAAGGATAACTATATCAAGAACGACATGATAGACTATATGTTCCCCATGAACTCGCAGATGAAAGCGACTTATAACAACGCAATAGGCGTTATTTATTCGTCGGTGGTCGTGGCGTCGTGGACGGGCGCTTACGATCCGCAGAGATTGGAGAACGGCGTCGAGGCTTACGACTATTACGTCGGAAACTTCCGCACCAATGCAAAACCTTATATCGATTATATTACAAACGCCTACAAAATCATGAAGGCGGCAAGGACTAAAGACTGATGAGTTATTGGATTTTCGTCGGATTTATAATATACGTCGAGCTGTTCTCGATAGGAGTTACGGTCGCAGCGTACCGCCGAGGTTGCATGAAACACCCCGCGCTTTGTATGATACCGTTCGTTGCGTTCTTTGCCGTGGATAGGCTCGTGGGCGACGGATTCAAAATCGCGGGTATCGTCGTAAAGAAGTGGGGAATTACCGTCCCGGTAATGACGGCGGTATGCCTACTCAGCTATGCGTATGCCGCTTGGGGCGAACGAACGCTCAACATAGTGGACGCCGAGTGCCTCGTTCAGATAATGTACGTACCCGTTGCGGTTTGCGCTATCGTATTCTGGCTGGGTACCGTGTCGTCGACGTGCGCGGTTCTGTTTAAGTTCAGGGCAAGATTCAAGTTCGATTGGTTGGTTAGTTTGTTACTTATTACTGCACCCGTGCTGCTTATCGTATGCACAAAACAAGGGAGTGCGGTTGAAGCAAGGAGGAAAAAATGTTAAAAAAATTGGTTGCTTTGCTGCTGGGCGCGCTCATGTGCTTCGGACTGTTCGCGTGTACGCC
>CAZBTB010000340.1:0-2047 GCA_964494605.1 uncultured Lachnospiraceae bacterium | reverse complement strand
GGACACGCCCGCCTGAATAGGTCCAAACATAAAATTCAGAACCGCCATCGTTGCCCCCGCTTTAGCCGAACCCGTAGTCACGGAAAAGATAATCAAATCACTCAAAAAATATCCGACTATCATCCAGCCACCCGCGATTGCCATAGAGCTTAAACGACGGAATATCGGGCGCAGCTTCTTAAATGCGAACGAGTACAGAATTCCGCACAAAAAACCCTCGCCGCCCTTAACGACGAAAGTAAACGGCGCGTAAATCGCGTAACCCGAAAAGATATCGGCAAAAGACGAACCGACCGCGCCTGCGATCATTCCGCCCGTAGGGCCCAAGAGCGACGCCGCAATAAAAATCAATGCGTCGCCGAAGTTTATATATCCGACGGGGCAGGGAATCTGCACGAACGTCGTCAGCACGCACACAAGCGCGGAAAACAGCGCAATCAGCACGACGTAAAAGGTCGTGGCTTTTTTCTTGTCCTTGATGTTCGTCATTTCAATGCCTCCACGGTAACCTTTATTTTAGTGGAAATCTCCGGGTAAAGCTTTACCGTTACGTCGTAAGTACCGACCGACTTTATAATCTCGTTAAGTACGATCTTTTTCTTGTCGACCTCGTAGCCTGCCTGACTCAGCGCGTCGGCTACGCTTTGAGTGTTGAGAGCCCCGAACAGCTTGCCCGTCTCGCCCACCTTGATTCTGACGGTAACGTTAAGCCCGTTCATGCGTTTGGCTAATTCGGTAGCCTCCGCACGCTCCACGGCTTTACGGTGCTCGTCCGCCTTTTTGCTGATTTCCAAGCTGTTTATCATAGACGGCGTCGCTTCTACCGCCAACTTGTTTTTAATCAAAAAGTTGCGCGCGTATCCGTCGCTGACGTTGATTATATCGTTCTTCTTGCCTTGTCCTTTTACGTCTGCGGTCAAAACTACTTTCATAACTTCAGTTCTCCTCTTTTTACCATAATTATATATCTTTTGATTTATCTTGTCAAGCGACGAATAACTGCTCGAGGTTTAACTAATAATATTTATATATTTCCTAAGGAGGCAAATCATGAAGGACTTAAAATGCGGACTTAAAGGCTGCCGCTACAATCAAGGCTACTGCTGCTGCAGTAAAGAAATCAGCGTGGACAAAAACACCGACTGCACCACCTACACTCCCGACGAAGACAAGAGAAAGTCTCTCTTCGAAGCGGGCGACGAGTTTGTCAAGAGCAACTACACCGTCGACACCAAAGTAGGCTGCAATGCCGACTGCGTGTTCAACAAGGAAGGCAAATGCGTAGCCAACGGCATAACAGTCATGAGCGAAGGAAGCTCGGACGCAACCTGTCTTACCTTTATAAAACACTGACCCACACTTAAAAAAGCCCCATAACGGGGCTTTTTGTCGTTAATTAACGAAAACTTCGATTACTCTTTATTTTCTTCCGAGACGTCGGTTTCGTCGGGTACTGTATCGGTTTCGCTTAAATCCGACAAAATATCACCGTCTTCAGAGGGCGGCAATACAGGCTCTTCACGCATACCGAACTTAATCCACTTTCCGCTGTGTATGCGCCACCAAAAAACGATCAGCTTCAATACTTCCGCAACGTTACTCATAAGATACACGACGTACAGGTTTGCATGGAACACAAGTCCGAACAGCAGCACCAACGCGACGGACACCACCCAAATCAGCACAGTCTCCGCAATCATGCAGAACGTCGTATCGCCGCCGCTGCGAAGTATTCCGATAACCTGTGTAAAGCAAAGCGTTCTGACTGTAGCGGTTAGCGCGTACAGCATAATGAGATATTTCGCCGTCTCGTGCGTTTCGGCGCTGACGTTGGTAAACACCATCGGAACGACAAACGACGAAACGAACGTCAATACCGCCACACAAAGTCCGGTATAAAGACCGAACTTCAACGCCTCTTTCGCGTAAGTCTGAACGTCGTCGCGGTTGCCGCGACCTATGATATTGCTGAGCACTACGCCTGTAGCCGTACCCACGCCTATCATTACGACGGACACGATTTTATCGAGCGACTGCGCGATATTCA
>CAZBTB010000339.1:0-2050 GCA_964494605.1 uncultured Lachnospiraceae bacterium | reverse complement strand
CTTGCTGAATTTACCGAGCAAATCGTTCCCGTCGCCCGTAATGATTTTAAGTTCGTTATCCACCCTGTACATGCTGTTGGGGTTAACGCCGTTAAACGCAAATTTTCTCGTTTTGTCGTCCGTTAAATTGACGATAGAGATTTTTCCGTCCGCAGTGTCGAATTCAACGATCGGATATATATATTCGTCCACGTTATCCGAATCGTTGTAGATATAAACATCCGCTTCATCGTCGCCGTTACCGAATATACTCTTTTCTATCGGTTTTCCCGTTACGTATAACGAATCGAACGTTGCCGACAGATTCAGCCCCACGCATTTGCCCGCATGATAAATAAGGCTTGTCACCGTAAAAATACAGTTATACGTTAAATCTTCAAATCCGGGTTGCATGATAACAAGGGGTTTAAATCCCTTTCTCGCGTCCAGCCACATCAAGACTTCTCTCAATATTTCTTCGTGAATCGCACTTTCGCTCACAACCGAAAATTCGTAAGTCGGCGGGCTGTCATATGTTACGTCTAAATAATGAAACCTCTTGGACTTTGCGGACTTACCGACTGCGACGTTCGGTACCGGATACGCGGTTTCCTCTAAAACGTTTCCGTTAAAACTCGCTATTTTCAATCCGTACTTTTCCGAGAATATTCCGTCGTACATAAACTCTGTTGCTTTAAACATCTTCTGCCCTCCTTTAATATAGAAGGAGCAGGCATATTATTCATGCCCGCTCCCCCATCTGTTAATATTTTTTCTTATATCCCGTTCTGCTCAACGCGCCTTCTATATTCTTCTCGATCCGACTGACTGCCTGATCAACCAGATTTTTCAATTTGGGAAGTGTTCCCTCGTCCACGTTTCCGCACTTTATTTCCACCAGCGGTGAATTGTTGTTGATCGTAGCTCCGCCGCTATTCCCGAACGCAATCATGTCCGGCAATGTCCTCTTCATAAACGTTTCCATCTGTTTGGGCGTAGACACAAACTCTCCACGCAAAAGCTTCGCAAATTCCTCGTTGTTCTTTAACGCCGCATAATCCCCTACAAATCCGCCTACGTGGTAAACGCCCGCAGCTTCAGCGGCTTTCATAAGAGCGACATAGCCATTACTTGAATTTTCTTTATAAGAATGTGCTCTCTGTTTAAGCTTTATAATGCTATTATCCAAACATCCGTAGAGCGCTCCGTTATAATAGAAAATATCTCTATCACCATAGCCGTTTATTTCCCGTGCTGCCGTCAATAAACTTATATCGTCTCCGCCGCTTTCGACATAGTATTTTTTATCTTTATATACGACTTCGCCGTTATCGCCATAGTTATTTGCCCTTATCCCCGATCCCGAAGCGCCGTTAAGTTTAGTCATCTTCGCCGCTAAAACTTCAGCTTGACTCTTCTGCTTTTCGGGTGCTTTGACAGAATCGGCAATTGCTTTAGCCGCTTCGTATTTTTTATCGGCTGACTGATAATCGCCGTTAATATAACTATTCACAAAATCCCGTGCCGCTTCGTTCCCCGCCGCATTAAGGTCAATACCCTTTGCAATTATATCCGAATACAGGTCATTCATTTCGGTAGTCTTATATTTGGTATCGGTTAGTCCCGGCATCTCCGCTAAAATATTTTTAAGCGTATCCGCAATATCGGTTATTTGCCCCGAGATTTCTTCGACTTCTCTTTTAATGAATTTTTCATATTCATTATACTCGTTTTCCATTGAACCGATTATATCATCAATCGCGTGTTCGAGAGAGTATTCATCCAAATCATCCTGCGCATCCTGCAACTGTTTTTCAAGCTCTCTTACCTTTGCCTGCCCCGCAGCAGAGTTATCCAAGCGCGCAAGAGTTAACTGCGTTTGCAAATCGGCTACCGATTTTTGTTTCCGAGCGAGTTCTTTTTGATAGCTTACCTCTTCTTTATATGTCTGAAGCAGGTCTTTTCGAATATCTATAAGTTCTTTGTAAATATCCAGCTTATTCTCAAGCTCATCCTGCATCTTTTCGAGCTGCTTGGTCGCATCTTCTATGCCCGCCTCTCTTAAAACAGA
>CAZBTB010000338.1:0-2061 GCA_964494605.1 uncultured Lachnospiraceae bacterium | reverse complement strand
TAGGCGTAATAAATTGCGAGATATTTTTGTCGGTAGCGACTGAAGTTGTGCTAGTTAGCACTGCGAGGGAGCTAACGGCGAAAAGAGCCGCAATTTATAGCCTAGGCGAGCTCGGATATAAAATCATCTGCTTATGTTGATAATGAGGAGCATTGAGCAAGAGTAGCTTTTTAACAGCGGGCGGCTGATCCGAAAAAAGCGAAAGGGTGTCAATGCCGAAGCGGTTTTTGTTTCTGCCGAGCCTGAACCGTTGGGTGTAGCGGCTAATACCCTGCAACTGTCATTCGTGACGAATGGAGCACATTATTCGACCTTTTCTATCTTTACATACTAAAGTTAGCAAACAGTCGAACGGTGTACCCCGAAGGCTGTTTTTTCATAGGTAATTCATTTTTAAGGAGATACATATCATGCAAAAGTACAACGTAGCCGTTGTCGGCGCGACGGGAATGGTCGGAAGAAAAATGCTCGAAGTTCTATCCGAGCGCAAATTGCCGATAAACGAGCTTTACCTCTTTGCTTCGGCTAAGAGCGCAGGCAAACAGGTCGAATTTATGGGCAAGACCTACACCGTTATAGAGCTTACCGAAGAGAACGTCAAAAGCCGCAAGGTTGATATTGCGTTGTTCAGCGCGGGCGCGGGCACGAGCAAGACTTTTGCTCCCGTGTTTGCAGAGTGCGGCGCGGTGGTCATCGACAACTCCAGCCAGTGGCGCACCGACCCGAACATTCCGCTTGTCGTACCCGAAGTAAACGCTTACGACATCGATTGGCACAAGGGCATTATCGCAAACCCCAACTGCTCTACCATTCAGGCGGTGGTCGCACTTGCACCTCTTCACAAAAAGTATCATATAAAGAGAATAGTATATTCTACATATCAAGCCGTATCGGGCGCGGGGGTTGCCGGTTTTACCGACTTAGAAGAAGGCATAAAGGGCATTGCACCCAAGAAATTTCCAAAGCCCATATTCGGCAATGTTTTGCCGCACATTGACGTTTTTCTTCCCAACGGTTACACCAAGGAAGAGGAAAAAATGATCTTCGAGACCAAGAAGATTCTGGGCGATCAGTCGCTTCGCATTACCGCAACGACAGTACGTGTGCCCGTATACTACGGTCACAGCGAGAGCATTAACGTCGAGTTTGACAAGCCCGTAACGCTCGAAGGCATAAAGGAGTGTTTAGCCGGTGCGGAAGGCGTAATCGTCATGGACGACCCGGCGGCAGGCGTATATCCCACTCCTCTCGACATTGAGAACAAGGATGAAGTTTTTGTGGGCAGAATCCGCTTAGACGAGAGCGTGGAAAGCGGCGTAAATCTGTGGGTTGTTGCCGATAATATCCGCAAAGGCGCGGCAACCAACGCAGTACAGATAGCCGAGAGAATTATTGCAAAGAGAGGTTAATTAAACCAAAGGAGCTTAATATGAGCATATTCGGCGGCGTAGGCGTGGCTATGATTACGCCATTTGACGCAAACGGCGTAAACTACGGTGAATTCGAAAAAATGTGCGAGCGGCTTATCGCGTGCAAAACAGGCGCGCTGTGCGTTTGCGGTACGACGGGCGAACCGAGTACCATGACAAAAGAGGAAAAATACGAGCTTATCCGCATAGCTGTCAAAACGGCAAACAAGCGCATTCCCGTTATCGCAGGTGTGGGTTGCAACAATACTGCCGAGACGATAGAAAGTGCACTAGACGCCCAAAGTTTAGGCGCGGACGCTCTTTTGATTGTCACTCCGTACTACAACAAGTGCACTCAGCGCGGACTTATCGCGCACTACTCCGCTATCGCCGAAAAAGTAAGCATTCCCATTATCGTTTATAACGTTCCGTCGCGTACGGGCGTGAATATCTTACCCGAGACCATGGCGGAACTTGCTAAAATCAAAAACATAGCCGGATTAAAGGAAGCGAGCGGAAACGTCGAACAATTACAGACTCTCTGCCGTTTACTCGCGGATAAAACGGATATATATGTCGGTGACGATTCACTCACATACGTCGGCATGGCTCTTGGAGCTAAAGGCGTGATTTCGGTTGCCGCAAACGTCGT
>CAZBTB010000337.1:0-2068 GCA_964494605.1 uncultured Lachnospiraceae bacterium | reverse complement strand
AGAAAAGCTACTGTTCCCGACAAAACCGTAGGAACAATACTTATTTTGATATACTCGAGAAAGTTTATTCCGCAAGCGGTCGCAAGATAGATGTTTGTCGGATTGCCTATGATCAAAGCCATGCTCCAGGTGTTGGCGGCAACGAATTCGGCGGCGAGATAGGGCGTGGGATTTATTTTCGCGTTGTTTGCGAAGTAGCTTATAAACGGCGTAAAAGACAGAATTATTACGTCGTTCGAAGTGAATACCGTCAGCACCGAAACCGTTATGTACAGATATAAAAACAGCTTCGTCTGGCGCGTTTTGGCTTTTTTGAGCACCGCTCCCGCAAGGTATCGGAAAAATCCGAGCTCGTCGAGAAAGATAGACAAAACCGTCATCGAAAGAAACAGTACGAGTATCTTAATGGGATTTATTGCCGAATCCGAAACAAGCGCGCTGCCTACCGTGTCTAAACCTGCCTGACCGCAGGCAAGCAGTATCACGGCTCCTGCGAGCGTGACTATCCAATACGTATCGATCGAAATTTTACCGATCTTTATTTTAGGGAAAAGCAGTATGCTAAGTATCATAAGAATACATGTTATACCGCATATAATAATCGAAAGTATCATAGCGCCTTTTATTATAAACCGTTTGAATAAAAAAAGCAAACGTTGCGCATATAAAAATTCAAACAGCGATTGCATTGCCGCAACCGCTGCTTTATTATTGCATTAATTAAAACGAAACTTATAAATTCTTCAATATCTCGGCGCGCTTAGCTTCGTATTCCTCCTGAGAAATCAAACCGTTATCGAGAAGTGTTCTGATTTTATTGAGCTTTTCTTCAACGGAACTGTCGAATTTATTGTCGCCGCCGGCAAGCTCTTTGATCTGCTCTCTTTTTGCGGAAAGCAACCTTTTCCTGTCGGTGCGTCTGAATACGACGCTGGGTAAAGCCATAAGCGCAATCGCCACAGCAAACAACGCCGTAAGCCACTGCCAATGATTGATTAAGAACGTCGCCGTCGGGCTTACCCCGAATCCGTCGTTCGTAATCGTGATTGCAGTGAGCAAAAGCGTAAAATAGAAATCCATGTACAGATTAGATATACCCGCCATAACCTGATACGGCAAAAGCGTCTTACGGTACTTTATAATGTTCATCGTAATGCTCGAGCCGATAACGAACTGCAACGAAATAATAACCGAAACGCGAATGAAGTTCAACGAGTTGATAAGACCTTTTAATGCCTCATCTCCCAAGTCGTTTTTTAAGTTTTTATAAATTCCGATTACCTGCCAAACGCATATTACCCACAATATGGTGCACACGCCGATTACTCCCAAAAACGCCAGCGCGGTAATCTTAAACCGCTTATCGTCGATGCTTTCGTAAACGCGTACCCACGGCAATGCCGACATTCCGCCCAAACCTATAACAGCTATGGAAAAGATAATCCCGTTTACCGTAGAATCGATTTTTAGCAGTTGGAATGCTTCGAGTATCCCCAATATAATGGCGATAAGAATAACGGATATCGAAGCAAGCTGGACGATTTTATATATCTTGCCGTCTTTCGCTCCGGGAGCTACCGCCAAATCGTCTTCATACCTCGAATTATTGAAATTGAATAAACCCATTCTATCCTCCTTTAATTTGCCCGATCATTTATATTCGGACGTAAAGTATGCTATAAAAGCCTGCTTTTTTGCAAAAGTCGCATCATTAAACTCTACTAAGCATGTTTAGTATACCACACATCGGAGTAAAAGTCAATGCTTTTAAGAATTTCCCCGAAAATTACTAAATGTTAACCCTATACCCCCGATACAAATAATTGCGAGACAATCTGTTGCTCGTCCCGTGCGTGGTGCACCATAAGGAGTTCGTAAGGAGCTTGCCTTGCAGGCGACGGAATAGCGATTGCGCTTTCCTTCCTCGCTTTTTCCTTCCGCAATCGCGTCATATAGTTCGGTGCTCCTTATGGCGCATACGGAAACGGGACGAGCTTTCGCTCGTCCCGTGCGTGGTGCACCAAGTGATTTAATATCCGAATTTTTTGTTGCTTCAAGCTCGGAAAAG
>CAZBTB010000336.1:0-2087 GCA_964494605.1 uncultured Lachnospiraceae bacterium | reverse complement strand
GAGGAATAACCATTGAAATCGAGTCGGATTGCAAGACCGCCAAGGTTACCAAAATTTGGTATATCGTCGAAATCGACAACTGGTTTGTGTTTAACGGTACTACTTCCGAATACAATATCGAGAATCGTACTTTCGAAGACATCGAAAATAGTGTGGAAATACCGAGACTTATGTTCGGCGATATCGAAAATGCCGCCTACGGTACAAGCGCCGATCCTGTTACATTAACGCTTTTCTTAAAGACCGCAAGTGATGCGAATTACCGTCCCGTCGCAGTGTTTAAGAGAAACACATTCCGTCAATATTTAAACACGGTTATGCCTGTAGGCGATTACAGACTCGAGCTTAGTACGGGTGAAATCAAAATCGACGATAATACCAAGTACGACCCGATAACTTCCGAAATCACGTTCAAGGTTGAGCCAAAGACGATTGACCTCGAGGTTATTGAAAGTATCGATGCCGCATTGATGAAAAAGTCGTTTAACTACGACTGGATCGACGGAACAGCGCCTTTATACGATGTGTCGACCGAGGCTGCTATCAACAGAGTTTTGGCTGAGGTTGAAGCTGTGCCCGACAGAACGGGTACGGTTTGGAATCAACCCGCTTACAACGACCTTTACAGCGAGCTTAGGCTGGTATTCAATCTGGCGCGTCAGCAGAGTGATCTGTATTTCGATGCAGAACATATGCCTATAAAGACAAATACTCCCGGCGCTTATAAAATTTATTATAAGCTTGCCGCAGAGAACTATCTCGACTCGATTGAGAGCCGCGATAACGTAGCAAGAACCGACAGCTTCTTCAGTGTTACGGTGATAAGAACGATTAAAGCGCCTACGCTCGGAGTCGTTTCCTACACCGGTAGCGCTCAGAAAGCGGATATCGGCGATAGCGAGTTCTACACCACCAAGCCCTACGACGGATTTACCGAAGCGGGTACGCACAGCGTTACGCTCGTGCTTCGCGAAAAGGATTACTACTGTTGGGAGGGTAAGAGCTTAGGCAACGCCGAGATCGAAGTCCCGTTCGTTATCAACCCTGCAGCTAATAATTGGCTCGAGTCTCCCGACGTTGTGCGTTGGGTAGAAGGCAGCTTCAACGAGGATGAAAACAAGTTTATCGGCGCGGTAGCCTTCGGCAATATTTCTTACGTTATTACCGACACCGAAGAAAACGTGATTTACGACCTCAGCCAAGGCATAGACGAGCGTGCTTCCATGAAAGCAGGCACGTACATCTTAAGAGCGTCGGTTGCCGGCAACGACAACTACAACGGCTTAAGCGAGGCGTTTATTATCCGTATTCTCGAAAAAGAGGGTATGCCGTGGTGGGGAACGCTCTGCATTACTTTGGGTGCGCTTCTCGTAGCCGCAATAATCATCTTGATTTTGTGGAAGAAGGGCGTGTTCCAGATCCTTACGGGCAAGATCGTCCTTGCTATCCGTACGCGTGCTTCCGTAGACGCTACGATTGCCGCCGTCCGCGCAGCTAAGATGATGGAAGAAGGCAGACGTTCGGTCGAAGAAGCTAAGCGTCGCGAAGCCGAAGAAGAGAAAAAACAAAACAAGTGATACCTCGTCGAAAAAACAATCGGCGGAACAAATAAAACAAAAAGGAGAAAAGGATATGTCAGCAAGGAAGAACTTGGCAAAAGAAATTCAGCTTTTGGAAGGCGAGATGAAGGAACTCGAAATTAAGCGTTCCCGTTCGATGGCGGCTCTTATGGAATCGCTTATCAGCCGCAAAGATCCCGAAGAAACCGAAATGCAGTTTTTCAGAACCTATACTGCCGAAATCGAGATTAAGCGCGAAAGACTTATCGAGCTTACCGAGCGTCTCAAAAAATTACTTTAATCGTTAAAAACACCCCCGTAAGTTGCTCTTGCGGGGGTGTTTTTTTTCGGACTTTAAATTAAAATCCGCTTTGTTAAAATCCAAAGCGGATTTTTTAATGTGTTTTGCGTTTTTCGCGTCTCAGCTCGGTAGGTGTTACGCCGAAAAAGTCCTTAAACGTGTGGTTAAAATAGCTCACGCTGTTATATCCCAGCTCATAGACAATTTCGATTATGCTCATATCGTTG
>CAZBTB010000335.1:0-2089 GCA_964494605.1 uncultured Lachnospiraceae bacterium | reverse complement strand
TAAATCAGGCGGAGGTTTTCGTCCAAAATCTCTTTTTTAAGCTCGCTTTCCGTTCTGTCCGCGCTTTCGGGAAAGCTTTCGTAAAATTCGTCTTCGGAAATTATTACGTAATTCCCCGTCGCCGCAAGCGAGCATATTTTTTCAAGCACACAGCCGCAAATTCTGTCCATCATAATAAATAATGGCAAAATTCCTACCGTTTTATACATAAAAGCCCTCTCCGTGAAAGAGAAAGGGCGAAAGGTTAACCGACTTACAGCGCGCTGTAAATAAGCCCGCCGATAAACAGCGCCACGGACGCGGCAAGCAGAACGTAAGATACTATCTTAAAGTAAAATACCGCCTTGAAGTTGTTTTTCTTTTTCTGCGTCGAAAGAAAGGACAGCGCCGCAAGCTCGAAAAGCGTGTTCGCGCCGCCGCGGCTTAGCGCATAGTCGCATAGAGCCAGCCAGTCAGCCATTCGGTCGGTAAAGCCTATCTGATAGTAATTGGGCTTAATAAGCCCGTTTTCGTTGTTTTTGCCCACGATATGAATTATGTTAAAACGTTTGGTAAGCTCGTCGAGCGCTTCGAACACGACCTCGTTTACCGCTTTTGCTCCGAGCGATCCGCCCGTTATCAAGAGGTAGGGAAGAGGCGCAGTCAGCTTGCATTCGTTTATTGCGCGTATCCTGTCGCCGCGGTAGATTTCGCCGCGTAGCGGCGCGCCCGTGTGTTCGGCTTTTTCGTAGCCGTCTATCTTAAACGAGGTTAAAAAACGCGAGCATTTTTTTAACGCCAATCGGTTGGCAAGCCCCGGCTTAAGATCGCTTTCGTGCAAAACCACGGGCACTTTTCCTGCGGCAAGACAGACGGGCAGACCGACGAATCCGCCTTTGGAGAAAATAACGTCGGGCTTTATGTCTTTAATCAGCTTTTTCGCCGCCCGTATGCTTGAAACAAGTTTAAAGGGAATTGCTAAGTTTTTGAGCGTTGCGGCGCGTACGAGCTTAACGCAGGGTATCGAGTGATAAATGACTTGGGGCGCATTGTCCGCGACTATCCGTTCTTCCATTCCGCCTACCGAGCCGATGTAATGTATCTCGTCAAATTTATTTAAATGGGACAAAAGCGCAAGATTGGGCATAACGTGTCCCGCGGTTCCGCCGCCCGTAAGTATGATTTTCGTTGACATTTTACTGTTCCTCCGATATAATATATGTAAAATAAAGTCAGATTATCAAGGAGGAGTTATGAAAAGGGAGGACTTTAAAGCTCGCGACGGCAAAATAATCAAGCTGGCAGTCTGGGACGAGGCGGAAAATCCGAAAGCTATCGTTCAGATAGTGCACGGAATGGCGGAGCATATCGCGCGTTACGACGACTTTGCCCGCTTTCTTAATTCACGCGGCTATATTGTCGTGGGCGACGATCACAGAGCGCACGGACTTACCGACGAAAATGCTCTGGGCTTAGCGGGCGAGGGCGACCTTTTCGAAAAGACGGTGCAGGACGAGCGCGACATTACAGTAATGATGAAAGAGCGTTACGGCTTGCCGCTCATTCTTTTCGGACACAGCTACGGCTCGTTCTTAAGCCAAAGATATCTGAGCGGCGACGTCGGCGAACTCGCGGGCGCGGTGCTTTGCGGCTCGGCGTTTATGAAGGGCGCAAGCATTAACCTCGGTTTTTCCATAGCAAAAAAGAAATGCAAGAAAAAGAAGGACGAACCGGGAAATATCTTTGCAAAGCTCACGTTCGAGAGCTACGACAAAAAATTCGGCGACGGAATAGGCGGCTGGCTCAACCGTGACCTCGCGGAAGTGGGCAAGTACAACGCCGATCCGCTGTGCGCTTTTACGTGCAGTAACGGTTTTTATTACTATTTCTTTAACGGTCTTAAAAATCTTGTTAAAGCCGACCACGCTAAGCTCAAAGAAAACCCCGACTTTAAACTCATGCTTATCGCAGGTTCGGACGATATGGTAGGAGCGCGCGGCAAGCTTGTCAAAAAGCTTCACAGCCGCTATGTTGATTTCGGCTTAAGTCCTAAGCTCAAGCTTTACGAGGGCGCAAGACATGAAATTTTAAACGAAACCAACAAACGGGA
>CAZBTB010000334.1:0-2098 GCA_964494605.1 uncultured Lachnospiraceae bacterium | reverse complement strand
ATGCCAAGAGCGGGCTTGTTTCGTTCGATTACGACGTAGCGGAAATTTTGCGTTTGAGCAAAAAACCTGTGCTGCTTGTCGTCAATAAGCTCGATAATTTCGATATTTCTCAAACGTACGACTTTTACTCGCTGGGGTTGGGCGAGCCTATACCCATTTCATGCGAGCAGGCGTTGGGACTCGGTGACTTGCTTGATGAAGTGGTTAAAAACTTTAACAAGCAACAGGAAGTGGAAGAGGATTTCTCGCTTAAAATTGCCGTTGTCGGAAAACCCAACGTGGGCAAATCTTCGCTGGTAAACAGACTTCTCGGTTTTCAGCGCGTAATAGTGTCGGACGTTGCGGGGACTACGCGCGACGCAATAGATACTCCTTTTACGTATATGGGGCGGAATTATACGCTTATCGATACCGCAGGCATGCGCAGAAAGCGCGCAATCGAGGACGAGAGCGTAGAGGATTATTCGGTAATGCGCACGATAAGCGCAATTTCGCGAGCCGACGTTGTCTTGATAGTATTCGACAGCTCGGAGGATATTTCGGAGCAGGACGTAAGAATAGCGGGTTACGTGCACGAACAGGGCAAGCCGAATGTCGTCGTTATGAATAAGTGGGATAAGGTCGAAAAGGATTCCTACACGATTGAAAAACACGCCGAAAAACTAAAAACCGAGTTGGCGTTTATGGACTATTGCAGGACGGTTTTCGTTTCCGCGGAAACGGGACAGCGCACCGAAAAGCTGATTGCAACGGCGGACGAGGTTTTCGTTAATGCGTCGCAGCGTATCACTACCGGCGTACTTAACGACGTTATCGCCGAGGCTGTAGCCATGAACGAACCGCCCGCGCACTCCGGTAGACGATTGAAGATTTTGTACGCGACTCAGCCCGAAACCAATCCGCCCAAGTTTGTTATTTTCGTAAACGACGAAGATTTGGTGCATTTTTCTTATAAAAGATATTTGGAAAATGCTTTACGAAAAGCATTTGACTTTTCGGGTACGCCCATTAAGCTTATTTTCAACTCGCGCAAGGAGGACAAATAAATTGTATTACTATTTTATCATGGCTGCGCTTATAATAGGGGCGTACATGTTCGGCAATATAAATATCTCTATAATTATTTCGAAGATTAAGAACCGCGACGTCAGAAAAGTGGGCAGCGGTAACCCCGGTACTATGAATATGCTTCGCAGCTTCGGAATTAAGCTCGGAGCATTGACGCTTGTCCTCGACGCGGTCAAAGGCGCCGTTCCCGCGATAATAGGTTGGTATCTTCTCGGCAGAAACGATTTATCCTCGATAGACGGCTTTTGCTTCGGTCCCGATAAAATCGGTCTTTACATAGGCGGAATAAGCGCGGTTTTGGGTCATATTTTCCCTGTGGTTTTCAAGTTTAAGGGCGGTAAAGGCGTAGCAACCTCCATTGGTGTGTGTTTCGTTGCGTGCTGGTGGCTCGCGCTCATAGCGTTCGCTATCGGTCTGATATTCTTTTTCACCGTTAAAATCGGATCGCTAACGTCGTTCATTATGACGGGAATTCCGCTTATTTACTGCGGTGTGACGGCAATCGTCGGCGGCAGTATTATTGAAGGCGTGCTTGCGCTTGCTATCTATATTATAGTCTTGGCGGCGCATCATGCGAATATAGTCAGACTGTTCAAAGGACAGGAAAAGCAGATAATACTTTTCGGCAAGAATAAGTCGGCTAAGGTCATGCAGGAAGCAGAAGCGGCGGCAGCAGCCGAACAGAGCGAAACCGAAGCGGTAGCCGAGACGGCACAGATCGAGCAGACCGAAACCGATAACGGACAAGACAATAACGTTCAATAAATAAATTTGAATCATAAAACAGTAATCCTCCGGCATATACTCTAGTACTAAGCCTTGGAGGATTTGTTTTTATATGGAACAATTTGATGTTTATAAAGACATAAGCGAAAGAACAGACGGCGACATATATATCGGTGTTGTGGGACCCGTTCGTGCGGGCAAGTCCACGTTTATCACCAATTTTATGACTCAGCTTGTCGTTCCAAAAATCAAAAGCAAGCATATTCTGGACCGCATGATCGACGAGCTACCGCAGAGCGCCAAC
>CAZBTB010000333.1:0-2115 GCA_964494605.1 uncultured Lachnospiraceae bacterium | reverse complement strand
ACGTTCTCCGTCAGGGTATTCAGGGTATAAGCGATCTTATCGTTACGCCCGCAATGATTAACCTTGATTTTGCCGACGTCTGCACGGTCATGCGCAACAGCGGTATTGCCCATATGGGTATCGGTCACGGTAAGGGCGAGAACAGAACGATCGATGCGGTCAAGCAAGCAGTGTTCAGTCCGCTTTTGGAAACGTCTATCGAGGGCGCGTCTAAGGTCATTTTGAATATTATGGGTTCTCCCGACGTTACGCTCGAAGAAATCAGAGAGGCTACCGAGCTTGTGGGCGAAGTGGTTATGCCCGGCGCTAACATTATTTTCGGTGCCGACATCCGCGAGTCCATGAATGAGGAAATCATGGTTACGATTATCGCAACCGGTTTCGTCGATGAGAAGGAAAAGCAGGAATTGCCCAATACTGCTCGTCGTGTGCAAGCTGCGCCGCAGCCTCAGTATACGGGCTTCGGAACGTCCATCCCGCAGCAAAAGCCTTTCGGAACCCAGAACAGCGGAAGTGTGTTTAATCCGGGCAATCAGGAACAGACATTTGCGAAAAATAAGCCGACTCAGCAAAAATTCAACGAAGTTAAATCTTCGTTAGTGGAAGTCGAGGACGATTTTCCCGAATTTTTGAGACGCATGCACGATAAGAACAGAAAATAAAAAAATAGCGGCGCTCCGATTGCTCGGGGCGCCGTTTTTATGGATTATGAGTTTATAAAACCCGCACAAATAAGTCAAAAACCTTCACTTTTTGTCATAATTTTCGGCTTGTTAAGTGATATACTCGCTTTATGAGCGTGTATATCGAATACGTAATTTTAGATAACTTTGTTATTACATATATGCTTGCGGCGCTGACATACCGCATTCTGCTCAAGCGGGTGGCGAAAATCCGCAGTTTAATCGCGGCAGTTGTCGGGACGGGTGTAGCGGTTGCGTATCCTTTTGTCAAGGGAAACGTGTGGATAATTTTACTCAAGCTCGGCTTGTATGTTGTCTTGTGTCTGATTCTGTTTTTGAAAAAGCAGAAGTTTTTTCTGTGTTCGCTGACGTTTTTGGGGCTAACGTTTCTTTTCGGCGGAATGATGTTCGGAATAGGTTTTGCCGTTTGCGGCGACCTTGAAACGACTTTGCGAGTTAATCCGATGGACTTTCCGGTGTCGATTATAATAATCGGCGCGTTTTTGTGCTATTTAGCCGCACGCAAAATCGCGGTGCGCTTTCACCGCGTCAAGGACTTAGGCGGCGTGGTTTACGATTTTTCGCTTTCGCTTTTGGGTAGAACAATGAAGTTCAGGGGACTGTTGGATACGGGCAACAGACTATACGATAAGTCAAGCGGTTTGCCTGTCGTAATAGTAAGTGCGAAAAGTCTGATGGGGGAAGTGACGGACGAGCAGTTCAGAGTCATGTTTTCTGGTCGCGGCGAAACACTGCAAAAGGGCGCGCACTACATGGAAATCAATACAGTCGCAGGCGGGAAAAATAAAATTTTATTGCTAAGACCCGAGTCGTTTGTATTATATTCCAAGAACGAAGGGAATATATTATATGATGTAATGGTAGGCGTGTCCTTCTCTCCCATAAGGGACGCGGTAGGCTACGACGCCATTCTTCACCCTGCACTCGTATAAATCTATAAATCAAGGAGAATATGCTCATGAAACTTAAAAAGCTGTGGGAATTTATCTGTAGGCTTATCGGAATCAACACCGAAAACGTGCTTTATTACATAACGGGTAACGATGCGCTGCCAGTACCTTTGTCGCCCGAAGAGGAAGCAGACGCGCTGAAAAAGCTTCCCGACCCGAGTGTCAAAACTTTGCTTATAGAGCATAATTTGCGACTTGTAGTCTATATAGCGCGCAAGTTCGATAATACGGGCGTAGACATAGAGGACTTGATCTCGGTGGGAACAATAGGACTTATTAAAGCGGTCAACAGCTACGCGCCCGAAAAAAATATCAAGCTTGCGACTTATGCTTCGCGCTGTATCGAAAACGAAATCTTAATGCACTTGCGCAGAGTCATTGGTATTAAATCCGAAGTTTCGCACGACGAGCCTCTCAACGTCGATTTCGAGGGCAACGAGTTACTTATGAGCGATATTCTG
>CAZBTB010000332.1:0-2119 GCA_964494605.1 uncultured Lachnospiraceae bacterium | reverse complement strand
GACCTTTTGCGTGATCGGCTCTTCGGGAAGCGGAGCCTCTTCTTCATCACCGTCGTCTCCACCGCAAGCGGCAAAGCAGGTCACCGCCATCATGCTTGCAAGCGCGCACACTAAAAACCGTTTCTTCATAACCAATCTCCTTTATCATCAGCGATTCAAACGTTAGTATTTGCGAATCGCACGATTTCCATTAAAGTTTTTTATCTTACATGAATGTAAGATAGTTTCGGGGCGCCCCGAAACATTTTCACAAATCTTGTTACAATTATACATTATTGACATTTATACCGTC
Source organism: uncultured Lachnospiraceae bacterium (assembly GCA_964494605.1). GTDB lineage: Bacteria > Bacillota > Clostridia > Christensenellales > Pumilibacteraceae > UBA10677. The sequence goes on along the minus strand of CAZBTB010000332.1, from coordinate 1,827 downwards.
AATATAGTCATTAAAAATTGTAAAAATTGTTGTTTTTGTAATATGAAAGTTGAAGTAATCATATAAAAAAACTTCCCTTAAAGCGCACTTTCTATAGAGAATTCAATTTATATTGAAAGTGACTTCTTTCGCAAGGTATGAAAAAGCGTTCACGCAGTTTTGCGTGAACGCCGACGTTTTATTCAGTTCCTGTCTGCTTGTGCCGTTCGGCTGCTTAATTGCCTTTGGCTATATCTCCGTCCTTGCAATGGATTACTTAGTCTCCAGCTTCGTAATCCCAACCGCCCTCTCTCTCAATAGCATTCCATTGCGCTTTCGTGCCTTCGTAATTTATTTCAGTCAGTGAGGGGCAGTCGTAAAAAGCCTCAGCCTCGATATTCGTAACACTGATAGGTATCGTTATGCTTGTAAGTTCCTTGCAGCGTGCAAATCCATATCTGGGAAGGCTTACTACGCCATCGCCTACGATCAATGCGGTGATGGAACAGTCGTCAAACACCAGAATGTGCCCCCAAGCCCCCGAACCGCAACGTTCGCAGCTTACGGCATTCCAATACACCGTTTTTAAGCTGCTGCATCCGGAAAAAACAAGACCGTAGACAGTCTTAACATTTTTGGGAATAGTAATGCTCGTAAGCCGGGTGCATCCCCAAAAAGCGAACTGATTAATTTCTTCAAGGCTGTCGGGCAAAGCTACGTCTGTAAGCCCCGTACAGTCGCGAAAAGCATATGTCCCGATACTTGTAACACCCTCGGGTATTTCAATGCTTGCAAGGCGGGAGCAATTATAGAATACTTTATCACCGATACTTGTGATACTATTCGGTATCTGAACCCCGGTAATATACGAGCAAATATTGTTCCAGAAAGTGTCGGACTCAGCGTTATACGTAAGCGCAGTATCATTTCCGGATAAAACAATATCTAATTCCAAGTCATCAACCGTGCAGTTTTTATCTACAGTATAGCTGAAAGTATGTGCGCCCAATGTTCCGCTTATCTCTGTTCCGGCAATAATATTTTCACTTACAGTAACACTGCTTGAACAATCTTTCACTGTTTTATCGCTGAAATAGCTCGACCAAGACAAATATTTGACACCCTTACTGCAAGTGTTTATCTCCGATACGTTCACCGTTCCCGCGCCCATATAAAAACTTCCGTCCGTATATATTTCTTTGACGTTTAATTTAGTCGAATTGGGGTTGCTGAAAAGCGTAACAACCTTCGGAAACAGTTCATAAGTTTTTATCGTTTTATTGTATTTTATTTCTCCGCCATACACTTTTGCATCGAAAATAACCGATTTCAACTTATTTTTATCGTCAAAACCCACGCGAACGTAAGGATATTCTGCCGCGCTCATCTTTTCTTCGAGTTCAACAAGCTGATTTAATATGTCTTCAAGTTCACTTTCGCTGTCTACGGATAACAACTTGTCTTCAAGTTCTTTGCCTCGTTTTACAAGCGTCTTAAATTCACCGCCGTAATATTTCCAGTTGTCGCTTTCTTCTTCATCGGGTGTGCCTAAAACATTTTTCACCTGTTCGGTTGTATAACCGATTTCCAATTTTTGCACTTTCGTTTGTAAAGAACCATGGTCATCATTGGAACAGGCTGCCAAGCCTAACGAAAGACACAGTATACAAACAAGCGACAAAAGTGTGATTAAAAGCTTCCTTTTCATAAAACTCCTTTTTTCCGAATGCCGAAGGAAATGAATACTTTTACTATAGTGATTTTGTTGCTATGAAAGTACGGATAAGATATAATAATTTTAGTACTTTTATTAAACTTACTGATAATAGTAAAGTCGGTAGTATAATG
>CAZBTB010000331.1:0-2140 GCA_964494605.1 uncultured Lachnospiraceae bacterium | reverse complement strand
CTGTAAACGAGTTTAGACTGCGCAGATACTCTATATCGCCCTCGGAAAAGTGCAGGTTCCGAATGTACTCCACCGCTTGCTGAAGTCCTGCCGCAACGGCGTAGTTTATCTGTCCGCGCTGACGGAAGAACAGATCGAACGTTGCTTTTTCCTCATGAATACCGCTTTTTAAGTAACCGTTCATCATCGTCAGCTGATAAAAGTCGGTCAGAAGCGTTAGATTTCTTTGTCCGTTTTCCTTGATGTTGTTATTCATTGTCGTCCTCTTGTCTGTTTAATTTAAGCGCGGTCCAAACTATCGCAAGCCCGACCAAGACCACCAAAACGGGAATAACCACCCCCCAACCGGTAAGTCCCGAGCTTTGAAGCGCGAAAACGCCCGCGATTACTCCGAAGAAAATCACGGTCGTTATATGGTCGCGGTATGCACTACTCATCAGCATGGTGAACAGCGACGCAACTGCGGGAATGGCTATGTAAAGGGGGTACAACTGCCCGTAGGTAAGTTCTGTAAAATTGGCTAAGTAGGACACGAGCGCGGGCACGAAAAAAGCAAAGCTGAGCCACAGCGACACCGAATTGCGCTGAATGAGCGCGGTGGTAAAAAATACCAACCCTACGGTGAGTAATATCGTAGGCAGAGCCATATTGCCTATAGTCAGTCCGCCGAATACGTTAAGCCCCACAAGCAACAAAAACACGCCGCAAACTACGGTGTACACGCCCGCGATTATGTTGCCCGCGACGCGCTGACCCTTTGTAAGTTCGAATTCTTCGGTATTATTCTTCATGTTCGTTCTCCGCTTTATCTTCTTTTTCTTCGTCCGACCGGTTTTCGAAATTTCCGAAATACTTTTCGGTCAGGTCCTCTTCCTCGATATAGTCCTCGCCTTGCTCCCAATAACGTTCCTCGGGCGGAATATCGTCGAGGTCGTCCTCTTCTTCCTCCGGCTCTTCAATAGGTTTAAGTGTCCGACGGTACAGAATGGACTGCTCGTAACCGAAGTAATCGGAATTAAGCTCGGATTCGGGAACGAACAAAAACGGTTTTTTGCCGGCATTTCTAGCTCTGTAGACGTGTGCAACAATATATGCGATTCCGAAAATAAATATGATTGCGCTGACAAGCTGACTTATCTTTATTACTTTGGGAATAAGCCAAAGACTGTCCGAGCGGATACCCTCGATAAAGAACCGCCCGAATCCGTACCAGATACAGTACGCGCTGAAGTTAAAGCCGTCGAACGACTTGCGCTTGCCGTTGTAAAACCACATCAAAAGTCCGAAACCTATAAGATTCCACATGGACTCATAGAAAAACGTTGCTTGATACCATGCGTTTTGAGCGTCGATAAACACAGCGTAGGGAAACCACTGCAGGCTCGGGTTGGTGACTAAATTGCCGTAAGCCTCCTGGTTAGCGAAGTTGCCCCAACGTCCTATGACCTGACCCAAAATAATCAACGTAAAGCCCAAATCCGCCATTTGCATGAAGTTGACTTTCTCGTAATCCTTCTTTTTCTTCTGGAGCGCAAGTACGATAAGCGAGCCCAAGCACGCGCCGATTAGTCCGCCGTAAATGGCAAGTCCCTGAAGTCCGCCGTTTAAGCCTATTATCTCCCCGAAGGTCCAATGGCGGTTGGGATTTTCGATAAGATCGAAGATAAGAAAATACACCCGCGCGCCGACAATCGCACAGGGTATGCAACAAATCGAAATATCGAAAACGAGGTCGCTGTAATAACCGCGTTTTTTAGCAATGAAGTATGCTATTACAATACATATAATCATTCCGGTACCAATAATAAAACCGTACCAGTTGAATCCTTTGTCTGCCGCAGCAGCCATTATATTCAATTTTCGAAGTGTATTTATCAATTATAAAACCGCCGATAAACCTATTCTAAGATATTATATATCGCGGTGCGGTTTTTGTCAACCGCTTTAAGTCGGCTGGATAACCATTAGCATTTTATTTTGTCGAATATCTAAGGTTTTACCGCCACTATGCCCTGAACGGAACGGTACACGTCCTTTCTTATCAGCTTGCGGTCGACGAGCTTGCCGTTTTTATAGTAGCTCAGATACCCCTCGCTCGTAAGCCCCGCCGCACCGTAGCTCACGCGCTTGCTTTCGCCGC
>CAZBTB010000330.1:0-2150 GCA_964494605.1 uncultured Lachnospiraceae bacterium | reverse complement strand
CGTCTCGGCACTCCGAAGGTCGAGCCGAGTTCATAGCTTTCGTCTATCCAGACTCTGCTCCATACCGGTTGCTGCCCGGTAGCCTCGGCGCTTCCGCTCCATAAAGTAAACCCCGTGAACGCCAAGCACAAAGTCAACAATGCAGTAATACCGATTCGACGAATTTTTTTCACTTTTCCCATGCTATTCTCCTTATAAAATTATTTTCAGCCCTTAATACCGCCCATGGTCAGATTACCCAAAAGACGTTTTTGAAACACAGTAAACAACAACAATATCGGAGCAAGCATCAATATTGCTCCCGTCATACGCATCGGCACGCTCGACATGCCGTTGTCATTCGTTTTGGACATAATGAACATTCCGTAAGCTATCGTCGGATAACTCGGGATGTAAATAAGCGGAACCTGATAATCGTTCCAATACGTTATAAAGTTAATCAGCATTATCGTAAAGAAAGTGTTTTTCACAAGCGGCAGAATAATCCGGAACAGTATCCTGAAATTTCCCGCTCCGTCCACTTTCGCCGCTTCGGTATAAGCCATGGGCAACGACTTGAACATTCCGTAAAACACAAGGTAATACATGCCGAGAAAGTTGGCTTTCATTATCCACAAGCCCCAAATATGATCGTACAGTCCCAATAGTCTCGCCATGCGTATTTCGGACGGCAGACTGCCTACAATAGGCAAAACCATAACGACGATAACGATCGTTCTAATAATCTTCGACAATTTAAAATCGAATCTTGCGGTTGCATACGCCGTTATGCAGATTATAAACGCATTGAAAAACGAACAACCCAAAGCGTAAAGTATGCTGTAAACGTACATCATTCCCATACCGATGTCCTTAGCGCCTGCGTCGGTATAAATCCGTACGTAAAAGACCTTGAATACGTGCGAAAAATTCCACGTCCATTTTTTCGGTAATCCAACAATATTGATTCTAAACTCCGATGTGCTTTTAAATGCCGACAGTACCGCCCACAAAATCGGAGTAAACAACGACAAAGCGTAAATAATCAGAAAAACCAATAGGATTATGCCCAATACGTTGAATTTCGTCGGAGTTTCTTTATTTTTTACTTTTTTAGTCAATCTTGTCATCATAGCGCTAATCCTCCTTCGGTCCGAACCGTTCCAAAAGATACCGCACCGTGAGCGTTAGCGGTACGACAACAGCCGTCATTATCAAGCCCATTGCGGTAAGCGGTGGATACTCTGCTTCCGACGCGGCTGCTTGCGTCCGTCTGTACAGATAATAACCGTAAGTTTGCATACTGTAAGGCGCGCCCGTACCGTAAAACGAATATAAATTAAGCTGATTGGTGAATATTCCCGCTACGCCCGTAACCAAAAACGTCGAAAGCGTGTTGTAAATCATGGGTAACGTTATGTGGTAAAATTCCCTAAAGCCCGTAGCTCCGTCCAGGTGCGCCGATTCGACAATATCGGGTGAAATAGCGCTCATACCGTTACTGTACATAAGAACCGAAGTCCCGAAGCCTACCCATATATTGTAAAAAATCAGTGTACCGTACCTCGTTTCTTTGTTTTCGAGCAAGCCTTGCATTCTGCTTCCCGTAATCATACGCACCAATTCGGGCACGGCGCGTTCCACAAAAAACTGAAAGATAGCAGTCATTACTATCGCCGAAACTATAGACGGAAGGAAAAGTATTACTCTGAACGCCCCGGAGAACCTGAACTTCTTGTAAATATAATAAGAAAACAGCAATCCGAGCGGCGTTCCTATGCACAATATCAACGCATAGGACAAAAACGACAAGCCCATCATTTCGAGTAATGACTGCGATTGCGTCATATCCACAAACGCATTCTTTATATTGTCGAAAGTCCACGTTACGGTTCCGCTGATAATATCTATCCTTTGAAACGCCAGCAGGACGGAGTTAAAATTGACGCCTATGTAAAATACCGCAAACTGAAGCAAGGGAAATGCGAGCAATATCATGTAAAATATAAAGTCCTTCTGTCTGCCCGACAGTTCCTTTCTTTTCTTAAATGTATTTTTTTCATACTTAAGCCCGAAAAATACTACCAAGTCATGTTTGACATACGTGTATACATTCCGTCAAAGTACTGCTTTACGGTAAGTCCGTTGATTTCGTGGAATGCTCCGGCAAC
>CAZBTB010000329.1:0-2151 GCA_964494605.1 uncultured Lachnospiraceae bacterium | reverse complement strand
ATTCGACGAAGCGGAATAAAAGAGCGTGCGCTTGATAATACTAAGCGCATGAAAAAGAAGATTTATCACGGAAAGTTAAAACGTAAATTCGGGCAGGTCGCCGATATGCCCGATATGGTTTCGGGATTTTTAAAGAGCGAAAAGACCGACCCGAACGGCAGTTATACCGGCTTCGTGACCGACGAAGGCTACGAAGTTCCCGTACAGGACGCCGACGACTTGTAGTAAAAAAAGCTTGCTTTTTTACCGTTTATTTGGTATACTTTAGCCATGGGTAAAAAGCAGAAACGTATTATCGCAATCACCGCACTTGTCTTTTTGGCGGTATTCACCGTTTCGTTCGTCGTTTTTCTTATCGACAGAACGCTACTCAACGGCGCAATAGGATTTTTGGCGGCGTTTTCGGGCGGAATAGGTCTTGCGCTGTTTCTGGTAATCAGGCTCAGCCGCGACAACACCGACGAGCTTCCCGGCGTGGACTTAGATACGGACAAGCCCGAAGCGCAAGAAGAAAAGACGGACAGCGAACAAACCAAAAGCGACGAGAAATAACCGTTTGAATAAAGCGGTTATTTTGTCGTTTCGTCGGGAGCGGGGCGAGTAAGCGAGATTATGCCGACGACGAAGGCTGCCGAGGCGGCAACTATATAATATATAGAAAAGCCTACAAACCGCGACAGCAAAAACAATGTAAGAGCGCACATAAAATAGCCGCCCGCCCTGCGACGGTTAATAAGCTCTTTCAGCATCTCTTTTTTGCTTTTCTTAATTTCTGGAGCGGCAGTTTCGGGCAACGCTTTAAGACATTTAAGCAGGCGGTATACGTCCTTAAAATCCAACAACCTGACTTCTGGTTCGGATATATATTTCAAGGCGAGCTTGGCGTTAGGTTCGTAGCCGTTTGTTAAGATTACAGCGCGTTTATATCCCGAGCTTATTGCGGCTGAACACATGTCGACAAGCGTGTCGGCGGTTAGCAGTGCGGGTTTTATGCGGCAGAACAGCGCAACGCCGTTTACCGATAAAAAGCCGCGCTCGCGCGAAACCTCGTATTTGGCTTTCAACGCGCTTTCCAAGTAGCTTAAGGCAAAGCCGTCGCCCGAGTAAACAAAGAAATTGCGGGCGGCTTCGACGTTTTTGTCGGGCTTTGCGGGCGTGTGGCGCTTGTCCAATAAGTGCAGATAAAGCTCGGAAACGCACGCCGAGAAGATCAGCGCAAACAAGGCGATATTCAATAAGTTATGCGTAAAATATGCGGCAATGATCGCGCCTAGCGACAGGCATACGAACTTGGAGAGTATATTGTCCATTATATAAGGTAAGCTTTTATTCATACCTATTTTATTGACGGAATTACGAATTATAAACAGTGCGAAGGTCAAATTTATGAAAACCGAAATCTATGCACCTACAAGCGAAAACTTAAAAATTGCCGCAGAGCTTATTAAATGCGGCGAGATTGTTGCGTTTCCCACCGAAACGGTTTACGGTTTGGGCGGAAACGCACTTAACCGCGACAGCGTAAAAAAGATATATGCGGCAAAGGGCAGACCGTCCGATAATCCGTTAATCGTACATATCGCGGATAAGTCGGACGTAAATAAAGTTGCGTCGTCGGTGCCCGAAAAAGCGCTCAAGATTATCGAGAAATTTATGCCCGGACCTGTAACAATAGTGCTTCCCAAAACGGAAATCGTGCCCGATGAGGTAACGGGCGGGCTCAAAACCGTTGCCGTCCGTATGCCGAGCAGTCACATAGCGTTGGAGCTTATCAGGCAGGCGGGCTGTCCTATTTGCGCGCCTTCGGCTAACACAAGCACCAAGCCGAGTCCCACGACGGCGGCGCACGTTTATGCGGACTTAAACGGCAAAATCCCCGCAATCATAGACGGCGGCGACTGCGAAGTGGGCGTTGAGTCCACTGTCATTGACTTTACTGCGGATAAACCTCGTCTCCTGCGTGCGGGCGGTATGCCTATCGAAATTTTGGAAAAGGAAATAGGAAAAATAGAGATGGTGAAAAACTCCGCGGTCGCGCTTTGTCCGGGAATGAAGTATAAGCATTATTCGCCGCTTGCCGAGGTTTACGTGGCGATGCCCGGCGATTCTGCGGCGGAGCGTTTAACAGCTGAGTTTGACAAACGGACGGGC
>CAZBTB010000328.1:0-2157 GCA_964494605.1 uncultured Lachnospiraceae bacterium | reverse complement strand
CCCCGGTACCACGGCGACATGCTTTGTGCGCAAGAGCGCTTCGGCAAACGCGTCGCACCCTGCGTAGCCGCAGCCGCCGCAGTTAGCACCCGATAAGTGCCTGCGAACGTCGTCGATACGCGCATCGCGCTCTACTGCCATTTTCGCGCCCAAAAACGCAAGGAAAAACGCCAAAACGCCTGCTACGCACGCAATGATTATCGCGGGCAGAACAAACTTCATAAATACGCTTGCGGAGAGTATTAACGATAAAAATACAATATTCACAGCACTCCCTCCTTAAAAACTAAGTCCGCCGAAGCCCGAAAAAGCCATTGCCAAAATTCCTGCGGTAATAAGCGCAATGGGCAGTCCGCGGAAGTACTTGGGTATTTTTGCAATCTCCATGCGCTCGCGGATACCTGCCATAAGTAATAACGCAAGCGTAAAGCCCAAGCCCACCGATATCGAATGAACAACTGTAGTCAACAGGTCGTAACCGTAGCTTATAACGTTGTTTGCCGTACCCAAAACCGCGCAGTTTGTGGTAATAAGCGCCAAGAACACGCCGAGAGCGTTATAAAGCGAGGGCGAAAGTTTTTTCAAAACTATGTCCAATAGCTGAACAAGCACCGCAATTATCAATATGAAAACTATCGTTTGCAAGTACGCGATTTCGAGCGGAACAAGCACGTAATAATATAACAGGTAGCACACCAGCGACGCAATTACAAGCACAAACGTTACCGCAAGCCCCATCCCCAGACTCGAGTCGGTCTTTTTACTTACACCAAGGAAGGGGCAAATACCTATAGATTGTACCAAAACTATATTGTTCGTTATTACGCCGGCTACAACAATTCCGATTAAAGCCGCAAATGTCATTTTCTTGCCACCCCCTCTTCAAACAGTAAGCGGTTTTTGTGACCATTGACTTTTGCCAGAACGAAGTTAAACAACGCCATTAAAAGTCCAAACACTATAAAGCCGCCTGCGGTTGCCTGAAAGATCGTAAGCCCGATTGCCGCAAGTCCCTGACGAATCGACCCCATGAGAATCAGGGCAAGTGTAAATCCGATACCCATGCTCACGCCGTCGATAAGCGACATTATAACACCGTTTTTGCTCGCAAACGCTTCCGCTCTGCCTAAGATTATACAGTTAACGACGATAAGCGGAATAAACGCGCCTATGCTTGCATTCAAATCGGGCAGAAATTTCGCGACGAACAACTGCACAATCGTAACGAACGTTGCGATAATTACGATATACGCAGGAAGGCGCACCTTGTCGGGAATGATTTTTCTCAGCAACGATATAAATAAGTTACTGCAGATAAGCACGAATGCGGTCGCAAGTCCCAGTCCCAAACCGTTTATTATCGTATCCGACTTTGCAATCGTCGGGCACGTACCTAAAACAAGTACGAAAACCGGGTTGTTTATAATGCCGCCGAGCGCGGTTTCGCGAAGTTCGCTTTTATTCATTCAGGTCACCTCCGAGAAGCGTTTCCGCCATTTTATTGGACAGAGTTACCGCATTTGCTATAGCTGTTCTTGTAATCGTAACACCCGTATCGACAACTATCCAATCGGGACTCATGGTTCCGTCTTTACCCTCGAACGCCGTAAAATTCTTATCTTTGATTTGAGTCCAATACGACTCGTTTTGACTGTAACAGCGCGAATGAAGAATTTTTCCGTCCGATTTATACGAAGTCAGCATGATTACGTCGCCGTCTTTGCCGCCCGACTGCGCCTGAACGATATAACTGCCCTCGTTATCGCCCTTCACGGCACGGTAAACGGCAATAACCTTAGTCGTTGCAGAACCGAACTCTTTATTTACTGCGGCGATTTCGTCGTCTTTTTTTAGAATTTCGAAAAACTCAAGCGCGTTTTCGTCCGTAGCCTCGCCCGTGGGACAAACGACGTAAAGCTGTTTCGCCATTTTCTCGTCCAGCTTAGCCTCGTATTTAAGGTACTCGTTTGCTATCGACAGGAGCGCGACGCACACGAACGCTATCGTAAAGAGAACGACTACCGACATCAACGTATCTTTTACCGTCTTTTTCATTTCGCCGCCTCCTTATCGGATTTTGGTTTTTTCTCCTTTTGGGGTTTGACGTAACCAAAAGGTTTGGGATAAATATACTTGTCTATGAGCGGCACTATACAG
>CAZBTB010000327.1:0-2159 GCA_964494605.1 uncultured Lachnospiraceae bacterium | reverse complement strand
AAACACCCGAAGAATTGGCAGATAAGCTATTGGGCATAGGTTTCGAAGTTGAAGAAATTATCTATACGGGAAAAAACATTGAAAACGTTGTCGTCGGCAAAATTATTTCTGAAAAAAAACATTTTTCTGCCGACAAATTGCAGGTTTGCATGGTCGATGTCGGCAAAAATATCACTCAGATCGTGACCGCAGCTACTAATATAGCAGTGGGTGACAAAGTCCCGGTTGCTATTGAGGGGGCCGAATTACCCACGGGTAAACATATAGTTGCGAGCGACTTGCGCGGCGTTATGAGCCACGGAATGTTTTGTTCGGGTAAAGAGCTTTTGATCGATAATTCTGTTATCGAAGGCGCCGAAGTCGACGGTATATTGATTTTACCGGAAAGCGCTCAAATCGGGCAGGATATCAGAGAAACTCTACAGCTTAACGAATATATTCTGGATATTGCTATTCCGGCAAACCGCTCGGACTGTCAATCGATTTACGGCATATCGCGCGAAATTGCCGCATTGTATGGCAAAAAAGCAAAGAAACCTGTGATATCCTATAAAGAATACGAAGAGACGAATTATAAAATTCCGTCTGTAAAGATTGCGGATACAGCATTGTGTTCACTTTATACCGGCAGGCTTATCTCGGAAATCAATATCGAACAGTCGCCCAAGTGGATGCGCGACAGACTGCGTTACGTCGGAATACGTTCTATAAATAATATAGTCGACATAACCAATTACGTGCTTATTGAAGTGGGACAGCCGTTGCATGCGTTTGATATTTCCGAAGTCGACGGCAACATTTCGGTTCGTCGCGCCTATGACAATGAGAAAATTGTTGCGTTGGACGGAAAGGAATATACTTTAAACAATAATATTCTCGTTATCGCCGACGATAATAAAGCTTTGGCTATTGCAGGCGTTATGGGCGGCGAATACAGTGGAATAAGCACTAATACAAAATGCGTATTTTTGGAGGCGGCGCGTTTTGCCAAAGACAGCATCAGAAAAACTTCGCGCTCGTTGGGCTTAAGATCGGATTCTTCCGCAAGGTACGAAAAGGGCGTCGATTGGAGCAGTGTAGAGCTGGGCAGAGAGCGTGCACTTTCTCTGTTCAGTCAGCTCAAAGCAGGTAAAATTACATCACTTAAGACTCAGGACGGCACTCAACCGCCGCAACTCAAGGTGATAGAAACGTCTACAGACCGAATTAACGATTTATTCGGTATAGAGATCAAACAAGCTGTTATGATTAAAACGCTGAAAGCGTTGGAGTTTTCGGTGGAAACAAACGGCAACAATATGACTTGCACCGTTCCTGCCTTCCGTGAAGATATCGATAACTTCACTGACTTAGCGGAAGAAATAATTCGCTACTACGGTTATGATTCGCTTAAATCCGATTTAATGGTTGACGCACATCCTACGGTGGGTGGGCTTTCGATTAGACAGAAGAATATCGATAAAATCAAGGCTCAGATGGTGGCGTACGGGGCTTACGAATGTTGTTCTTATTCTTTTATAAATCCAAAGCAATTTGATAAACTGAATTTATCGTTATCGGCTGCCGAACGTAAAGCAATAATGATATTGAATCCTCTTAGCGAAGAATTTTCAGTCATGCGCACCGAGATTGTCAGTAGTATGCTTAATATCGTATCCGGCAATCAAGCTAAGAAAAACGGCGATTTCAGACTGTTTGAAATTTCTAAGATTTATTTACCCGAAACACTGCCGCTCGATAAACTTCCCGCCGAACATGACGTATTATCAATCGCTTATGTAGGAAAGGATGAAGATTTCTATAAGCTAAAGTCTACGGTAAGCAATATTATTTCTCCCTTTACAGAGTATGAATTACTGCGCTCTAAAAAATCGTACCTTCATCCCGGCATTAGCGCAGACATAGTTGTTGGTAATGCGAAAATCGGCTCATTCGGAAAAATTCATCCTATCGTTGCAGACGCTTTTGACGTTAGCACAGACGTATACATTGCGGAAATCGACTTAAGCAGTTTTATAGAGAATTCCGTTGAAACAGTCGAATTTAAACCGATTCCTAAATATCCTACGGTAGACCGCGATCTTGCGGTTACGGTAGAAGAGAAATATACAGTGGGAGAATTGATTTCCTGTATCTACCAAGCGGGAGGAGAATTGTGC